>JABMMH010000090.1 GCA_013205645.1 Polaromonas sp.
CCGCCAACGATTTTGGGTGCTTTGGCGACCAGTTTTTGCGGGGGCGCGGCGCTGCTGGTTTTTTTGCTGGACTGGCGTTTGGCGGCCTCGGCGGCGAGTCGGTCGGCTATTTTTTGGGCGCGCTGCTCGGCTGCAACATTTTTGCCCCAAGCCTTTTCCAGCGCCTCCAGATCCAGCCCGTCATGCTCGGTGAAGCTGGCGTCTTCGGAGGTGATGACGGCGCGCTTCAAGTTCACTGAGATTTCTGCGTAAGGGACCCAGCTTTGACGCCATTTAAGCGCTCCGGTGGTGTTCGTCACGCGGAAGATTTCTGAGCGTTGAAAAGCGGTGGACTCAGGTGCAAGAACGGCCATCAACGCGATACGACCGACAAAATAAAGCTGCAGCGACAACAAGGCCACGAGCAGCAGCATGAGCAGCTTGAACAGCGGCCGCAGCAGGCTTCTCGCCGCGAGGCTCATGGCTGCGCTGCCCGCATTTCTTGCAAGACCTGCGCCGACGGCGGCCGGACGCCGCGCCACAGCAGAAAGGCCTCGGCCGCTTGCTCGACCAGCATGCCGAGCCCATCGCGGCCGATGCCGCCGTGGTCGCGGGCCCATTGCAGCAGGGGCGCGGCGGCTGGGCCATACATCATGTCGTAGACCAGCGTGCCGGCTTTGAGCACGCTGGCCGGCACCGGCACGCCAGCGCCGCTCAGGCTGGTGGCGCTGGCGTTGATGACCACGTCAAACGGGCCGCCGGGTGACGCTAGCGCTTGCGTGCTCAACTCGGTGTGTTGCAAGGCTTGTTGCAGCGATGGATGGGCGCGGTGCCTAAGGACAAGTGCTTCGGCTTTGTCCAAGCTGCGGTTGACCACCACCAGTTTGTGCGGCCTGGCCAGTAACAGCGGCGCCAGCACACCGGCGGCGGCACCGCCAGCGCCAATCAGCAACACGTCACGGCCGGCCAGTGAGACGCCGGCATTGTGTTCAATGTCGCGCACCAGACCGACGCCATCGGTGTTGTCGGCGAAGACCTGGCCGGCTTCGAACCTCAAGGTGTTGGCGGCCAGCGCGAGTTGCGCACGCGCGCTGGCGACCTGTGCTGCGGCAAAGGCTTCAAACTTGAAGGGCACGGTGACGTTGCAGCCGAGCACGCCTTCTTGCTGCAATTGGGTCAGTGCGTCGGCAAAGCCGTCCAGCGGCACAAGCAAGCGGTCGTAAGCCATAGCTTCGCCGGTCAAAGCCGCAAAGCGGGCGTGGATCTTAGGTGACTGGCTGTGAGCGATCGGGTTGCCGATGACGACGTAACGGTTCATTTTTTAGGCTCGTCTCTTGATGGGTGTTCAGCGTTGACTCATCTGGGTTTGCAAGGTGTCGTCACGCGTGAATGTGAAGCGCGACACCACCACAATTTGGTCGGCCTGGCGACGCATGTCGGCGGTGAAGCTTCCAAACGGTGCCGACCGCAAGGCGATGCTTTGCGCTTGTCGGTCTAGCGCGAGGTTACCCGAGCTTTGCATGACTTCGCTGGCCAGCAGTTGGCCGTTGGCATTCACTGTCAAGGCCATGGTCAGTTCGCCATAAATCTTTTTGCCCCGGAGCGCTGGAAAGGCGGTCGTGCCCTGACTTTCAATCTTACGGCGCAAGCGGTCGTAATACAGCGCGTAGGCCTCTTCGCGGGTGGCTGGGCTGATGTAACGTTTCCTGGGTCGCTCGTTTTCGGCGCTGATGCGTTTTTCGATTTCGGCCAGAATGTTCATCAGTTGCCGGCGTTTTTCTTCACGCTCGGCCTGCGCCGGGTCTTGCGCCATGCGCGCGACAATCGGCGGCGGCATCGCGGCGAGTTGTTTTTGGATCTGCGTCAGCAGCTGCATTTGCTTGGCCTGCATGGACTCGATCTTGCGCTGGACTTCTTCTGCCGTGTCAGCCAAATCGGTCAATGCCGAAGGCGATAAAGGCGGTAGAGGCGATGAGGCGCGGCCTTTGTCCAGGTCGCCGCCACCAGCCAGAGAAAACTGCGCGATGGCTTGGGCTTTGTCAGGCCGCTCGTTGGCCTTGCTGTTGACCAAGATCACTTCCAGCGGCGTGTCCTGGAAAATCCGGTCAAATTGCGCCGGATCGACAAAACGCACAGCCAGCAGCAAGGCGTGCAGCAACACTGAAACGGCCAAGGCCAGTTGCAGGGTGCCGGGCAATTTCACGGGTGGGCTGCTGCTGTGAGACGCCGCTGTTTAGGCGGCCGGCGCGCTGGCGGCGTTGGCTGCATCGCTGTCAGGCTCGTTCAGGTCCACGGCGATCGAGATCGGGCCGGCGGCGAATTCGGATTCTTCGGAGTCCAAGTCCTTCTCTCCAGTGGCTGCGGCGTCTTCTGGCTCGGTATCGAGCCGCTCGATCACGGTGCTGTGAATGTCCAGCGTGATCTCGTCAATCTCGCCCAGTTTGACGCGCACCCGTGCGCCGCGCGGCAGGCCTTGCGCGCCCGCTGCCGGCAGCACCAGCGGCAAGTCATCGGCGCGCACCAAGTTGTCTTTGAAGAAGGTCGCGGTGAGCTCGGTGATGCCGTTTTGCTGCAAGTACTTGAGCGTCCAATAACGTTCAATGCCGGACTGAAAACCGTTGTAGGCGCTGTAGGCCGCATCGAAGCCAGAGATGATGGCGAAGAGCTCCGTGTCGCGTTGCTTGAACGGTGCAGCCAGCGCGGCGGTGCGGCCATGCCGCACGCAAGAAATGATCTGCCACTGGTTCACCAAGTCGACATAACGGCGTAGCGGTGAGGTGCTCCAAGCATAGCTTTTGACGCCAATGCCAGCGTGCGGCAAGGCCTTGGTGCCCATGCGCACTTTGACGCCCGGCGCCATGCTGGCTTGGCTGCGGTAAATGCCCGGCACGCCATGTTCGGCCAGCCATTCGCCCCAGGTGCTGTTGGCCAAAATCATGGCTTCGGCGACGATCAAGTCGAGCGGCGCTCCGCGCTGGCGAATGCTGATGCTGACGGCCTCATCACCTTGCGGTTCGCCGCCGCTAGGGTTGTCGAGCTTGAAGTTGTAGTCGGGCCGGTTGAAGTTCTCGGGCTTGCCGCGCACCACTTCGCGCTGCGCCTTGAGGTGACGCGCCAGCCGGTGTAAAAAGCACAGCTCGACGCCCCAAGCGATGTCAGCCGGCGGTGCGCTGGCCAGTGCGGTTTCAAAAAAGGCTTCGGTGAAGGTGGTGTCGAGTTTGTCGTGACGCAGGTTGCTGATGATAGGCACCAGGTCGAGCCGTGTGACGCTCTCGCGAATCTCCAGCGTGGCTTCGTCCAGCGTGACGTAGAGCGACAAGGCTGGGCAGTTGCGGCCTTCTTGCAGCGTGTAGTTTTGCACCACCTCGTCGGGCAGCATGGTCAGCTTGTAGCCGGGCATGTAGACCGTCGACAAGCGCGCCCGACCGATCGTGTCGATGGCACTGCCGGGTTGCACCGCAAGTCCGGGCGCTGCAATGTGAATGCCCAGCGTGATGCTGCCGCTGCCGAAGCCTTGCACCGACAGTGCATCGTCAATTTCCGTGGTGCTGGAGTCGTCGATGGAAAAAGCCCGCACATCGGCCAAAGGCAATTCGTCCGGGGCAGCCGGCGCTTGCAAGGCCGGAAAGCCGGTGCCTTTGGGAAAGTTCTCGAACAAGAAGCGCTTCCAGTGGAACTGGTAGGCCGAGGCGATTGCGCCAGCGCGCTGCAACAAGTCCAGCGGCTGCAGATGCGTGGCGCGTGCCGCTTCAACCACGGCTTTGTATTCAGCGCTGTTTTTGTCGGGCTTGAAGAGAATCTTGTACAGCTGCTCGCGCACAGGGTCTGGGCACTGGCCTTGCGCCAGTTCTTCGGCCCAGCTGGTGATTTGCGCGGCGAGTAGTTTTTTCTTCTCGATGCCGGCCAGCGCCAGTTGCAAAATGTCGGCCGGGGCTTTTTTGAAGCGGCCTTTGCCGGCGCGGCGAAAGTAGTGCGGCGACTCAAACAGCCGGAACAAAGCCGCCGCCTGTTGCTCGATGCTGGGTGCTTGGCTCGGGTCGGCGCTGAAATAGTCGCGCGCCATGTCGGCAAAACCGAATTCTTCGTCGCTGGCGAATTCCCAGGCCAAGTCGAGGTCAATCTCTAGACTGAGCAGCTGACCTTTGGCGACCAATTCGGCGGGTGCGGGTTTTTCAAACTTCAGCAGGGCGTGGGCGGCTTTGACCTTGACCCGCTTACCGGAGTCCAGTTCGACCTGCAGTGAGGCGTCGGATTCCGACAGGATGCGGCCGGCCAGAAATTTACCGGCTTCTTCAAACAATGTGTACATGCGCCGAATTGTCCCATGGGCCCGGCCAGCCTTAGCGTTTTCAGGCCAAGTCTAAAAAGGCCAGAACATCGTCCAAGTGGGCGTCGAAATCGCTGAGGGCGTGGTCGCCGCCTTCCAGCAGCTTCAGGTGGGCCTCAGCGTAGCGGCTGCTCATCTCGCGCCAGTCCAGCACTTCGTCGCCTTTGGCGATGATGGCCAGCAAACGCTCGGGATGTAGCAAGGAACCGGCTTGGAGGTCTTGCAGTTCCTGCACAAACTCTGGTTTGAAGAAAAAAGTCTCCAACGGGTCATGCCAACTGGTTTGCTCACCGATGTAACGGCTCAAGTCGCGCGCCGGGTCGATCGCCGGATTCAGCAGAACGGCTTTGCAGCCGGTTTGCGCGGCAATCCAGGTCGCGTAAAAGCCGCCCAGTGACGAGCCGACGACGGCCTTGTTCTGAGCCGGCCAGTCGGCTGTACCGGCCATCAGCAATGCCATGGCTTCTTTGGGTGACGGCGGCAACTGCGGGCACCACCAATGCACTTGTGGGTGGCCGGACTGAACGGTGTCGGCCATTTTCATGGCTTTCATGGAGCGCGGCGAGGAGCGAAAACCGTGCAGGTAAAGCAGGTGGGTGATGGTCATGAGGTCATGGTAGCTGGCAGATAATTAGCGCATGGCCGTCATTTTTGAAAAACCCTCTTTATTGCGTCGTATCGCGCCCCTGTTTCAGGGGTTTGACGGGCCCTTGGCTTTTGCCGTTTTTTTGTTGGCTGGTGCCGGGCTGCTGATCATGTATTCCTCGGGTTACGACCACGGCACCCGTTTTGCCGACCATGGCCGCAACATGCTGATTGCTGGGGCTGTCATGTTTGTTGTCGCCCAAATTCCGCCGCAGCGCCTGATGGCGTTTGCCGTGCCCATGTATGTTGCAGGCGTGACCTTGCTGATCGTGGTGGCCATTTTTGGCATCACCCGCAAGGGCGCCACGCGTTGGCTGAACATCGGCGTGACGGTCATCCAGCCCAGTGAAATCCTGAAAATCGCCATGCCGCTGATGCTGGCTTGGTGGTTTCAAAAGCGCGAAGGGCAGTTGCGGCCGTTTGATTTTCTGGCGGCGGGTCTGCTTTTGATCGTGCCGGTGGGCCTCATCATGAAGCAGCCCGATCTGGGCACCTCGCTGCTGGTGCTGGCGGCAGGGTTGGCGGTGATTTTCTTTGCCGGTTTGAGTTGGCGGCTGATTCTGCCGCCAGTGCTACTGGCTGCGGTGGGCATCATCTTGGTGGTCTTGCTGGGGCCGCAGTTGTGCGCCGACGGCGTGCGTTGGCCGATCTTGCACGACTACCAGCAGCAGCGTATTTGCACGCTGCTAGACCCGACCCGGGACCCCTTGGGTCGGGGTTTTCACATCATTCAGGGGATGATCGCGATTGGCTCCGGCGGTATTTTCGGCAAGGGCTTCATGGCCGGTACGCAAACACATCTGGAGTTCATCCCAGAGCGCACCACCGACTTTATTTTTGCCGCTTTTGCTGAAGAGTTCGGGCTGTTGGGCAACCTGCTCTTGATCGGCGCTTTTATTTTCTTGATCCTGCGCGGCTTGGCCATTGCCTTGGACGCACCGACGCTGTTCGCCCGGCTGCTGGCGGGTTCGGTGACCATGATTTTCTTCACCTATGCGTTCGTCAACATGGGCATGGTCAGCGGTATTTTGCCGGTGGTCGGTGTGCCTTTGCCCTTCATCAGCTATGGCGGCACGGCGATGGTCACGCTGGGGCTGGCGGTCGGTATTTTGATGTCGATCGCCAAGTCGAAACGGCTGATTCAGTCCTGAGCGCGAGAAGCCC
>JABMMH010000091.1 GCA_013205645.1 Polaromonas sp.
AGGTGCTGCCAGCTGGTAGCGGGCACAGGCTTGCAACAGCTCATCAATGGGGTATTTTTTGTTCAAAGGTACCAAGTCGTCGCGCAATGCGTCGGAAGGCGCATGCAGGGACACGGCCAGAGCGACGGCGCAGTCTTGTGCCAGTCGATCCATCATCGGCACGACACCAGACGTCGATACCGTCACGCGTCGACGCGACAAACCATAACCGTGGTCATCGAGCATCGTACGTAACGCGGGCAGCAATTGCGAATAGTTTTGCAGTGGCTCACCCATGCCCATCATCACCACGTTGGAGATGATGCGCTCATCGCGCTTGAACTCCCGCCGCAAGGTGTGCTCTGCAAACCACAACTGCGCCACAATCTCGGCTGTTGTCAGGTTGCGGCTGAAGCCTTGATGACCCGTAGAGCAAAACCTGCAACCAACCGCACAGCCTGCTTGAGACGAAATGCAAAGCGTTGCGCGATCAGACTCAGGAATGAAAACCGTCTCAATGACGTCCCCTGCTCCCACATCAAACAGCCATTTGATCGTGCCGTCAGCTGAATCGTGGCGGGACACCACCTTGGACGCCTCAATACAGGCAGTTGAGGGAAGCTTGTCACGCAACGACCTTGCCAAATCCGTCATCTGGCCAAAGTCGGTCGCGCCTTTTTGATGAATCCAGCGAAAAAGCTGGGTGGCACGAAAGCGTTTTTCGCCCAGACTCTCACAAAAAACAGCCAAACCATCCACATCAAAATCAAGGAGGTTGACTGTCATTTTTGTGGGCGTGGTCTACGGTAATAAACGATCATCGCAAGCATCCATACAATTTTCCGACGGGCCGCCCCTAGGAAAATTAGCCCCCTCGGGGGGCAGCGTAGTACGCAAGGCGACAAGCGTGGGGGTCATTCAGCGTGAATAAATATTCATGCCAGGGAAAAAGAAAGCGATTTCTCCGTGAGCCGTCTCTGCAGCATCCGAACCGTGAACAGCATTGGCGTCGATGCTTTCAGCGAAGTCGGCACGAATTGTGCCCGCAGCAGCTTTCTTTGGGTCAGTTGCACCCATCAGGTCACGATTTTTCAGAATGGCGTTTTCGCCTTCCAGCGCCTGAATCATGACGGGACCAGAGATCATGAAGCTGACTAGGTCTTTGAAGAAAGGGCGCTCTTTGTGAACGCCATAAAAAGCTTCGGCTTCGCCGCGTGACAGGTGCGCCAGTTTGGCAGCCACCACTTTCAGGCCTGCAGCCTCAAAGCGTGCATAGATTTGACCGATGACGTTTTTTGCCACAGCGTCTGGTTTGATGATGGAGAGAGTACGTTCGATTGCCATGTGCTTTCCTTAGCCTTGAGATTTTTTGAGATATTCGACATGAATACAACCCTCGAGTTTAACCTGCGGACCCGGGCAATGATCGCATCTGCCCTGACACGGTCAGGTCATTACAGCCTTGTGCTGGGGCTTACCGGTTACCGCCACGGTTGCCACCACTGCGGTTTGAGTTGCGATTACCACCTGTGCTACCGCCGCCATTACCACGGCGCGGCCCTTGTGCCTGGCGTTGGCGGGTGAAGGTATCCGCGCCAATATAGCCAAACGAAGTTTTCATCGGGTCAGGCTGCACCGAGTCACTCTTACGGTCAACGCCTGGGTTACGGTCATCGCGCCGGTTCTGATTTCTGCCACCCGCATTGGGGCTTCTTGGTGCCCCTGGGCCTGAATTTGTTCTTGGGCCAGGGGCGCCGCTGAAACTGCCACCGCGCGCGCCACGCCCCTTGCCGCTACCGGCATTGCGGCCACCCCGGTTGGCGTTGTTGCCAGGCGCCGAGCCGGTCGCACCGCGAATGTAGTCTGGCGGCTGGAACTCGTGCGGTCCCGCACTTTCGGTTTGATCAATGTAATCTTGAAGCTGGGAATTATCCGGCGGACGCACACCGCTACCGGGGGCAGCGCCCTGGAAGAGTTGCTGATCCCCGCGAGACCTCGGACCTCGGCGCGGGCCTCGGCTTGGGCGAGTCTGGGTTTCACCCATGGCTGCATCCTGACCATCGACTGGCGCGCGCGGATCAGTGCGTCTCTCAGAACGATCAGCCGCGCTGGTCAAGGCCCAAATATCTTGCTCGTCCAATTCAACAAAGGCGCCTCGCTTGAGGCCACGCGGTAACACCATGGCTCCATAACGGATACGTATGAGCCGGCTGACCGCATGACCAACCGCCTCGAACATGCGCCGAACCTCACGGTTACGACCTTCAGACAGGGTGACCTTGTACCAGCAATTGGCACCCTCACCACCGCCCGCCTCAAGCGAAGAGAACTGGGCCAATCCATCGTCCAGCGTGACGCCTTCGAGCAGGCGCTTTTTTTCTTCGTTGCTCAAAGCACCCAGCACACGGACCGCATATTCGCGTTCAAGGCCAAAGCGGGGATGCATCAGACGA
>JABMMH010000092.1 GCA_013205645.1 Polaromonas sp.
GCTCGGCTCGGGCGAGCTTGGCAAAGAGGTGCTGATTGCACTACAGCGCCTGGGGGTGGAGACCATCGCGGTTGACCGCTACGACAACGCGCCCGGCCAGCAGGTGGCGCACCACGCCTGCACCATCACCATGAGCGACCCCGCGCAGCTCAAAGCGCTGATTGAAAAAGAAAAGCCGCACCTCGTCGTGCCTGAAATTGAAGCCATCGCCACCGCCATGCTCGAAGAGCTCGAAGCGGCTGGCACGGCGCGAGTCATCCCAACTGCCAGAGCCGCCCGCCTGACGATGGACCGCGAAGGCATTCGCCGCCTGGCCGCTGAAACCCTTAGCTTGCCTACCAGCCCCTACGTGTTTTGTGATTCGCTGGCCGAGCTGCAAGCCGCCATTGATTCGAAAATCGGCTACCCCTGCATCGTCAAACCCGTGATGAGCTCATCTGGCAAGGGCCAAAGCAAGATCACCGGGCCCGCAGATGTGAAGGCCGCCTGGGACTACGCCATGGCCGGTGGCCGTATCCAGGGAGGCCGCGTGATTGTTGAAGGCTTCATTGACTTTGACTACGAGATCACACAACTGACGGTGCGCGCGCTGGGTGCAAGTGGCCAAGTCGAAACCCACTTTTGCGACCCGATCGGCCACATCCAGGTCAGCGGCGACTATGTAGAAAGCTGGCAGCCACACGCCATGCGTGAAGCCGCTTTAAAACGCAGCCGCGAGATTGCCAAAGCTGTCACAGACAACCTGGGCGGCCAGGGGGTGTTTGGAGTTGAGCTGTTTGTGAAAGGCGACGACGTCTGGTTCAGCGAAGTCAGCCCCCGCCCGCACGATACCGGCATGGTCACCATGTGTACCCAAGTACAAACCCAGTTCGAGTTGCATGCCCGAGCCATCCTGGGCCTACCCGTCAACACTGCCCTGCGCACACCAGGCGCCAGCGCCGTCATCTACGGCGGGGTCGAGGCGAAAGGCATCGTGTTTGACGGCGTTGCCGAGGCACTGCGCGTGCCCAACTCTGACATCCGCTTATTTGGTAAGCCTGAGAGCTTTGTCAAACGCCGCATGGGCGTGGCGTTGGCGTTTGATGCGGATGTGGAGGTGGCGCGAGTGAATGCGAAAAAGGCGGCGGCGATGGTCAAGCCGCGCGCGGCATGATCGCCGACTTTGCGTGCAGGGCGCCCCACATGAAGTTTGGCTACTTTAGAAATCGGCGAACGACGGGTTTGACCAGAACCGGGCTAAGGCGGATGTCCGCTTCCCGGCAGGTCGTTTGAAAACTTTTGCGCCATCTGCCAATTTCTGAGGCGTGGCGCCATCAGATGGCTAGCGGAAGACCAGTACAGGGATCTTTGTGTGGGTTAACACTTTGTGGGTTTCGCCACCCATGATGAGTGCGCGCATTCCCCGGCGTCCATGAGACGCTTGGAAGATTACATCGCACCCACGCTCCTGTGCAGTTTTAACTATTTCCTCGTACGGATGTTCGCTGCTGGAATGCACCATTGAGCATTCCACACCTGCATTTTCTGCTGCCTCCTTGAGGACACTCAGATTGTTGTCTGCCAGCACCTTCATATCCTTGACGTGCTGCTCTTGCGTGGCGCTCAACTGCGAAATCTCGTAGGCTATGTGGTGGTACGGCGCTGTGACCGTCATGCCGGTGATCTTGGCATTGATCTCTTTGGCAAACGTTACGCCATTAAATACGGCGATATTCGAGAGCTCAGAGCCATCTGTAGGTATCAAAATATGTTTGAACACGACAATCCCCTTCAACTTACGTTGCGAAAGTCATCCATGCAGTGCGAACTGTACCGCTACAGCCCGCATCAGAACAGACGTCAGACTTCCGAAATGGCGTCTGTCTGATTGCACCGACACGAGAAACTCCAAGCGGAGTCGATAGGCAATAAGCTATTCTCGGACGAAATCCGGTCGATGGCAAGAGCGAGCAAACAGAGCTGAACTGAGAGGTGAGTCTGCAGGAAACATGATGCCTAATCCAGCAGGCTGCTGTAGAAGGTGTGCGACACGCAGTCGGCATAGCTCTTGCCGCAAAGACACACAGCGCGACGGTGCAATTCATCGGTAGATCATCCAGCGCCAACTACCGCTGCCAATGCCGGCTTTGGACCAGGCAATTTGACCAATTCAGTGACTCCGGTGTGGCTTTGCAATACAGCAGCGGCTAGCACCTGAATGACTCCAATCGCGGCATTTCAGCCGACTGTCGGCACTGTCGGCAAGTAGTGGCCGATGTTGGCTTTCAGGAAGTCGGTTCGGCGTACCGGAATTGTGCTTTGTCGCCGATTTCGGCCAAGGTTTGTTGCGTCTTTGGTTGATCGCGCTGCTAGATGGACTAAGCCACCCATCTACAGGCCCCAAAGCGCTTAATAGATAAAAA
>JABMMH010000093.1 GCA_013205645.1 Polaromonas sp.
GTCGACGCCGGCGTGATGCCGCTGATAACCAGTGGCAATACCAATTCACCAACGCTGATGATTGCTGAAAAAGCGGCGGAGTGGATTCAGGCGGGGATTTGAGTTGAGCGCGATTGCTATCATTTGATCCAGCTGGTGTTGATCAAACGGGAGTAAATCATGGCAAAGAAGACAGTTCAGATTGAATTGGTCAAGACTGAGGCAGGCTACCGCCGTGCGCTCAAACAGGTGTCATATTTCTTTGATCACCCACCCGCAGCAGGCTCCGCGCTTGAAGCGGAATTCGAGTTACTGATGATGATGGTCGAGCGCTATGAGGCCGAACACTTTGTTGTTAAATCTCCAGACCCGGTTGCCGCGATTGAGTTCGCCATTGAGCAGCGCGGCCTGACGTCTGCTGATCTGGCGGGTGTACTGGGTTCGCGCCAGCGAGTGCACGACATTTTGCAGAAAAAACGCAAGCTGTCACTTGAGCATGTTCGTGCCTTACATGACAAGCTGTTGATTCCTGCGGATGTGCTGATACAGGCTTATTGAGAATTTGAGTCTGGATTCGTCAGGCTCAGCCTGATGGCGCGGCTGTAGTCTGAGTGACCCAATCGCTCCAGCAGACTAGCCCGCCTGCAACTCCGCCACCCTCTGCTCAATCGCCCCAAACACGCTCTGGCCATTTTTACCTTTGGCTTCAATGCGAATCGTGTCGCCAAACTTCATGAACTCCGTCACAGGCGCGCCGCCCTCGATGGTTTCTATCGCGCGCTTTTCAGCGATGCAGCTGTAGCCATGCGTCCAGTCCTTGTTACTGACAGTGCCTGAACCAATCACGCTGCCAGCGCGCACATTGCGGGTTTTGCAGAGGTGGGCGATCAGCTGACCGAAGTGAAAAGTCATCTCTGGCCCGGCCTCGCACATGCCGACTTTGCGCCCGTTCCAGGTGCTTTGCAGCGTCATGTGCAGTCTGCCGCCTTGCCATGTGTCGCCCAACTCATCGATGGTGACGGCGACAGGGCTGAACGCCGTGGCGGGCTTGCTTTGAACAAAGCCAAAACCTTTGGCGAGCTCTGCGGGGATCAAGTTGCGCAACGACACATCGTTGGCCAGCATCACCAGGCGTATGCTGTCGATGGCTTGTTCAGGCGTTGTGCCCATCCCCACATCGGCGGTGATTACGGCAATTTCAGCCTCAAAGTCAATACCGAAAGCTTCACTAGCCACCACCACATCGTCACGCGGGCCAACGAAGTCGTCGCTGCCGCCCTGGTACATCAGCGGATCGGCGTAAAACGTTTCTGGCACTTCAGAGTTACGCGCTTTGCGCACCAGTTCAACGTGGTTAATAAAGGCTGAGCCATCGGCCCACTGGTAAGCGCGCGGCAGCGGCGCCATGCAGCGCTCGGGTTCAAACGGAAAAGCGTGGCGCGCTTTGCCGCTGTTCAGCGTTTCATACAGGTCCTGCAATTGCGGCGACATGAAGTTCCAGTCGTCTAAAACCTGCTGCAATTTGCTGGCAATGCCAGTTGCATAATGCGCCGTTGACAGGTCGCGCGATACGACAATCAGTTGGCCGTCACGTGAGCCGTCTTTGTAAGTGGCAAGTTTCATTCGATGTCTTTCGGTTCTGGTCAGCGCTGCGTTCAGCGTTACGATAAGTGAAATTGATTTACCTAAATGTAATTATAGGGATGCCATGACGTCGACGCCAACGCCAACGCCAACGCCCACCATGAAACAAACGGCCGATGCCGAGCCGCAACGCGCGGGTATCCAGTCGGTCGAAGTGGGCTTCAGTTTATTGGATGCGCTGGCCAGTTCAGGCGACGCGCTCATGTTGCGTGACCTCGCCGCACGGGCGGGCATGTCTGCCGCCAAGGCGCACCGCTATCTGGTCAGCTTTCAGCGCCTGGGCCTCGTCGTGCAAGACGCTGGCACCACGCGTTATGACCTGGGACCTGCAGCGCTCAAGTTAGGGCTCGCTTCGTTGTCCAGGATTGATGCGGTCAAACTGGCCAGAGCGCGGCTCGGCGTGCTGATGACCCAGATTGGCCAAACATTGGCGCTGGCAGTGTGGGGCAACCAGGGGCCGTGCATGGTGCACTGGGAAGAGTCGCCGCAGACGGTTACTGTCAACTTGCGCCTGGGCGATGTGATGCCGCTGCTGTCGTCGGCGACCGGTTTGTGTTTTGCGGCCTTCATGGGCACGCGCCAAAGCGCGGTCAATATCCGGCTCAAGAGCTTGTTAAAGGACGAGCTGGTGCGGGCTCAAAAAAGCGGTAGGCGCGACCTGCCCGCTAACATGGCCGAACTCAACACGCTGCTTGCCGAGGCCCGCCA
>JABMMH010000094.1 GCA_013205645.1 Polaromonas sp.
CGTGATCGGGCCGAAGAACTTGCCGATACCAGCAGTGCCACGTTTTTGCACCGCAAACAGTCCAAACAGGATGATCAGGGTCAGCGGAATCACATAGCGCTTGAAGGCCGGCGACACCACCTCAAGACCTTCCACTGCAGAGAGCACCGAAATGGCGGGGGTGATGACGCCATCGCCGTAAAACAGGCAGGTGCCAAAGATGCCAACCGCCAGCAACACCCGGCGCAACCGGGGTTTGTCTTTGACCGACTGTGAGGCCAGCGCCAGCATGGCGACCAAGCCGCCCTCGCCGTTGTTGTCGGCGCGCAGCACCAACAACACGTACTTGATCGAAACGATGACGGTCAGCGTCCAAAAGAAGATGGACAAGATGCCGTAGACGTTGTCCGGGCTGAAGGCGACATGGCCTGAGCCGAAGACTTCTTTGACCGCGTACAGAACGCTGGTGCCGATGTCGCCGTAGACGACGCCGATGGCGCCAAGGGTCAGCGCCGTGAGGGAGGATTTGGAACTTGACAAAAAAATGGTCCCACGGCTTCGACGAGGCTTGCACAGGGCGCTCGTTCCGTGGGGTTGAAGTTACATCGGGAACGCTATTTTGCACGCTGTCGAGCTGCTTCAGCGGCAGAAAAACGACGGGCAACTGGAAAACAACACAAGCCATGGCGCCTCAACGGCGGCCTGCTTCAGTGCTTTAGATTTCCACTTTGCTGCCCAGCTCCACCACGGCGTTGTTCGGCAGGTTCAAAAAGTCGGCGGCCGAACTGGCGTTGCGGTGCATTTGTGCAAACAGCTTCTCGCGCCACTGCGCCATGCCGTCGCCGATGGTCGGGACCACCATGTCGCGCGACAAAAAGTAGCTGGTGGTCATGGGGTCGACTTGGCAGCCTTGGCCGCGCATCTGCATCAGCGCGCTAGGCACATCGGGGTCATTTTTGAAGCCGTAGTTCAGCACCACTTGCCAGCAGTGCCGTCCCAAAGATGTGATTTCTATGCGTTTGTCCATGTTGATCCACGGTACCTCGTGGCTGCGCACGGTCACAAACAGGTTGGTCTCGTGCAGCACTTTGTTGTGCTTGAGGTTATGCAGCATGGCGTTCGGCACGGCACCGGACTCGCTCGTCAAAAATACAGCCGTGCCTTCAACGCGCACAGGCGGGCTGACAAAAACAGCTTCCAAGAAGCTTTTCAAGTCAATCGAGTCGGCGTGTAGTTTTTTCTTGAGAATGTAACGCCCCTCTTCCCAGGTGACCATCAGGGTGAAGATCGCGCCGGCAATCAGGATGGGAAACCAGCCGCCTTCGACGAACTTGAGCGCATTCGACGCCAAGAAGGCAAAGTCAATGGCAAAGAAAATGCTCGTCGCGGCGAGGCACAGCGCCAGCGGGTATTTCCAGCCGTAGCGAATGACGTAAAAGGTCAAAATCGTCGTGATCAGCATGTTCCCGCAGACCGCGATGCCATAAGCCGTTGCCAGCGCGTCGGACGACTTGAAAAACACCACGGCCAGAGCGATGGCGACAAACAGTGTCCAGTTGATGAACGGAATGTAGATTTGGCCGGTTTCCTTGATGCTGGTGTGAACCATGTACAGACGCGGCAAGTAGCCGAGCTGGATGATTTGCTTGGTGGCACTGAATGCCCCCGAGATCAAGGCTTGCGAGGCGATCACCGTGGCCATGGTGGCCAGACCGACCATCGGCAGCAAAGCCCACTCGGGCATCATCAGGTAAAACGGGTTTTTAACCGCTTCTGGGGTGCTCAGCAGCAAAGCACCTTGGCCGAAGTAGTTCAGCGTCAAGGCCGGCATGACCACGGCAAACCAGGCTAGCCGAATCGGGCGTTTGCCAAAATGCCCCATGTCGGCGTAGAGCGCCTCGGCGCCAGTGACGCACAGCACAATCGCGCCCAAAATGAGAAAAGTGGTGCCCGGGCTGTTCCACATGAAGAGCAGCGCGTAGTGCGGGCTCAGGGCTTTCAAAATAGCCGGGTTCTCGGCGATTTGCAGGGCGCCCAAGATGCCGATGGCGATAAACCAGACCATGGTGATGGGGCCAAAGAACTTGCCGATGCCGGCGGTTCCGCGCTTTTGCACGATGAACAGCAGCAACAGAATCCCCAGCGTCAGGGGAATCACATACTGGGTGAAGGCGGGGGAGACAATTTCCAAGCCTTCAACCGCGGACAACACCGAAATCGCCGGGGTGATGACGCCATCGCCATAAAACAGCGCGGCGCCGAACATGCCGACCACCAGCAGTCGCCGCCGCAAGACCGGCTGGTCCTTGACGGCGTTGGAGGCCAGCGCCAGCAAGGCTGCCGTGCCGCCCTCGCCGTGGTTGTCGGCCCGCAGCACCAGCAACACGTATTTGAGCGAGACGATGACGGTCAAGGTCCAGAAAAAAATCGACAAAATGCCGAAGATATTGACCGGGTTCAAGTCCACGTGGCCGGTGGCAAAAACCGTTTTAACCGCATACAAGACGCTGGTGCCGATGTCGCCGTAAACGATACCGATGGCGCCTAGCGTCAGCGCCGAGAGGGAGGATTTTGAACTTGTCACAAAGAATTCACCGGCAGCGGCAGAGCTTGACTCAGGCTATGGCGCGGCTGGTGAAATAGTTACATTTGGGAGCGTTATTCTGCGCTCCGGCTGACCGCTTGTAACTAAGGGGAAGCCACAACGGGCTTAAATTCCCGTCTTTTGTTGCAGTGCAGCAACTGGCTGCTGCACCACCCTGTCATCAGTCGTAAACCTCGGCGTCCGGGTCGGTGGCTTCCAGCTCGTAGCTGGCGGCCAGCATGGCGAGGCGACCGATGACGCCGTACATGTAAAAACGGTTCGGGCTGCTGGAGCCTGGCTTTTGGCCCGGTTGCGGCAAACGGCCGCTGTCGGCAAAGGCCAGTGGTACAAAGCTGGCGCCTGGGGCATTCAGGTTTTCGTCCACGCCGCGCTCGGCATGGACGCGGTAAAAACCGCCCACCACATAGCGGTCCATCATGTAAACCACCGGCTCGGCCACCGCGTCATTGACGCGCTCGTTGGTCAGCACGCCTTCTTGGATGATGACTTCAGTCAGCGCTTGGCCGTCTTTGGTCAGGCTCATCTTGGTTTTACTCTTGGTGTTCAGGGCGTCGAGGTCTTTGACGTCGCGCACCGTCATGATGCCCATGCCGTGGGTGCCGTTGTCGGCCTTCACCACCACAAAGGGTTTTTCGTTGATGCCGTATTCCTTGTATTTACGCCGAATCTTGGTTAACAAGGCGTCGACGTTGGTGCGCAGGCAGTCCATGCCCAACTCTTCGGAAAAATTAACTTCCCCGCACTTGGCGTACATCGGGTTGATCAACCACGGGTCCATGCCTAGCAGTTTGCCAAAGCGTTTAGCGACTTCTTCATAGGCCTGAAAGTGGCGCGACTTGCGGCGCACCGACCAGCCGGCGTGCAGCGGCGGCAGCAGGTACTGCTCATGCAGGTCTTCCAGCATGCCCGGAATGCCGGTCGACAAATCGTTGTTCAGCAAGATGGTGCAGGGGTCAAAGTCTTTCAGCCCGAGGCGCCTGTCGGTGCGGATCAGTGGCTCGATGGTGATGCTCTCGCCGGTTGGCAGCTCTTGCGTGGTTGGCTCTTTGAGGTCCGGGTCCAGCGAGCCAAAGCGAACGTTCAGGCCGGCTTGGTGAAAGATACGCTTGAGCTGCAGCACGTTGGACAGGTAAAAGCTGTTCTGTGCGTGGTTCTCTGGGACCACCAGAAGGTTTTTGGCTTCCGGGCAGATTTTTTCAATCGCCGCCATCGCCGCTTGCACGGCCAAAGGCAGCATTTCGGGGGTCAGATTGTTCCAGCCGCCCGGGAACAGGTTGGTGTCCACCGGTGCCAGCTTGAAGCCAGCATTGCGGATGTCCACAGACGAGTAAAGCGGCGGCGTGTGCTCCATCCACTCCAAGCGAAACCAGCGTTCAATGGCTGGCGTGGAGTCGAGGATGCGTTGTTCCAACTCGTTGATGGGGCCGTTCAGGGCGGTGATGAGGTGGGGGACCATGCGGTCACTTTCAGGTGAATTGTTGTTGTCAGTGCAAAGCGGCTAGGCTTTATGTACACATTATGGCCGGGCAAGACCCCAACTCATGTGGGGACATCTGGCTCGCTTACAAGCGCTGCTGAGAATACAGTCGGGCTAGCCGCGCACTTCGCCTTCACCCAGCACGATGTATTTCAGCGAGGTCAGGCCTTCAATGCCCACCGGCCCACGGGCATGAAACTTGTCCGTGCTGATGCCAATCTCAGCGCCCAGCCCAAACTCAAAACCATCGGCGAAGCGGGTGCTCGCATTGACCATGACACTCGCCGAATCGACCTCACGCAAAAAACGCTGAGCGTGGCCGTGGTCACGCGTGATGATGGCGTCGGTGTGGTGACTCGAATAGCGGTTGATGTGCGCAATCGCTTCGTCGACGTCCGCCACCACCTTGATGCTGATGACTGGCGCCAGATATTCCTCGTACCAGTCTTGTTCGGTGGCGAGCTTTAAATTGGCCTTCGGCAAGGCCGCACTCAGCAGGCTGAGGGCTTCGGCATCGCAACGCATTTCGACCTCTTTGGCGGCGTAGATCGCGCCAATCTTCAGCAGAAAATCAGCCGCCACGGCGCGCGCCACCAGCAAGCCTTCAGTCGCATTGCAAGGGCTGTACTTTTGAGTTTTGGCGTTGTCGGCAATTTTGACGGCCATGGCGATGTCGCAAAAGTCGTCCACATACACATGGCAATTGCCATCCAGGTGCTTGATAACGGGCACTTTGGCGTCGCGGCTGATGCGCTCGATCAAGCCTTTGCCGCCGCGCGGAATGATGACGTCGACATATTGCGGCATGGTAATCAGGTGGCCGACGGCTTCACGGTCGATGGTCGGCACCAATTGCACGGCCTCGGCCGGCAAACCGGCTTGCACCAGCGCTTGACGCACCAGTGCGGCCAGCGCTTTGTTTGACTCAATGGCTTCAGAGCCACCGCGCAAAATGCAGGCGTTGCCGCTCTTGATGGCCAGCGACGCGGCTTCAATCGTCACGTTCGGGCGGCTTTCGTAAATCATGCCGAAGACGCCGATGGGCACGCGCATTTGGCCGACGCGGATGCCGCTGGGCTGTTGCTTCATACCAATGATCTCGCCAATCACGTCGGGCATGGCGGCGAGTTGTTCGCAACCCAGCGCCACGGTTTCCAAGGCGTCGGCGCTGAGCTTGAGGCGGTCCAGCATCGGGCCGTCCAAGCCAGCTGTGACCGCGTGGTCGAGGTCGCGCTGGTTGGCTGTTTTCAGTGCTGCAAATTGCTCGCGCAACAGACCGGCCAACATCAGCAAAGCCTGGTTCTTCATGGCGGTAGGCGCTTTGGCCATCAGCGCTGAGGCGGCTTTGGCTTTGACGCCGAGGGCGTCCATCAAGCGTGCGACGTCGCCGTCGCGGGACAGTTCTTCAGGAGTGGCGGTCGTCATCATGTCTGTATTTTGCCGCACTGCGCGCACAGCAGACTGGCCAGCCGATGCAGCGCTTGCCAGCCGTCGGCCGGCCAGTCGGGTTGCTTCAGGCCTTTGACGATGCCGTCGACTTTGTGCGCGGCTTGCAGCAGGTGGGTCAGTGCAGCGTCGTCCATTCGCGGAAGCACCCGTTCAAAGAGTTTTTCTTTGGCGCCCCAGACGCGGTTTTCTCGCAGCGCCATCGGCATCGGCCGGCCGGCGGTCATGGCGTCTTTGACGCGCTTCAAGCTGCGGATGTCTTCGGCCAGCGCCCAGTGCACCAGTACCTCGGCTTCGCCTTCAGACTGCAGGCCGTCGAGCATGCGCGCCACCCGCACACCCTGACCGGCGAGCACGGCTTCAGAGAGTTTGAAGACGTCGTAACGGGCGACATTGAGCACCGCGTTTTCGACCTGCTCAAAACCCAGTACGGTGGGTTGACGCGGATTCAGCGTCGGGTAGAGCAGGGCGAGTTTTTGGATTTCTTGATGCGCGGCCAGCAGATTGCCTTCGACTCGGTCGGCGAAAAACTGCAGCGTGCGCTGGCCTTCTTCCCCGGGTGCGACTTGCAGGCTGTGCTGCTGCATGCGCTGAGCAATCCAGCTTGGCAGGTTGCGGCGGTCAATCGGGTCGAACTTGATGCTGACGCCATAACTTTCCAACGCGCCAAACCAAGCGCCCTTGGCGGTCGTGCTGTCGAGCCGGGGCAGCAGCACCAGCGTCAAGGTGGTGTCGTCGCCTTGTGCGCGCTCAGCGATTTGCTGCAGCGCGTCCGAGCCCTCTTTGCCGGGCTTGCCGCTGGGGATGCGAATTTCAACGATCTGCTTGTCGGCAAACAAGCTCAGCGAGCCGCCACTGGCGAGCACTTCGCTCCAGTCAAAATGAGCGCCCGACGCGGTGTGCACCGTGCGCTCGGTGTAGCCTTGAGCGCGTGCGAAGGCGCGCAGCGCATCAGCGCATTCTTGCACCAGCAAGGGCTCATCGCCGTGCAGGACGTACAGGCTTTTCAACCCGCGTTGAAGGTGGTCGGAGAGTTGCGCGCTGGCCAGTTGCATGGTGGTTTTTACAGCGATTGCACAGCGGCCAGACGCCGCATGATTTGCTGGACGATGTCGCTTTGCATGTCGCGGTAGAGCAGGCCTTCTTCGGCTTCTTTGGCCAGCACCGCTGATTCGTTGAAGCTGATGTCACGTTGCTGCAGCAACTCGGCGCGGGGAATCAGCTCTTTTCCCTGGGGTGTGCGCAGCCTGAAGGAGAACAGCAAGCGCAACTGGAATTCACGAACCAAGCCTGCGGCGTTGGTGGCGACGACGATTTTTTGACGCTGGTCGAAAAGCGGATCCAAGATCACGTCAGACTTCATCATCAGCTGGGCGTCCGTGTTCACACGCAGGTTGTTGTTGGATGCCAGCACGCGTTTGAGCTCGTTGCCCAAGGTGGAGCCTTCAGGCATGTTGACGTAGATGGATGAAAAGGCGAAGTTGGGCGCGGCGCGCAGCTTGAAGCCGCAACCCGCCGTGGCCAACAAGGCGCTGGCACCCACCGCAGACGTGGACAGCAGTAAATGACGTCGTTGCATGATGTTCTTGTCCTTCAGATCACGATGTTGACGAGACGACCGGGCACCACAATGACTTTTTTGGCAGCAGCGCCATTGGCTGCGCGGATGAAAGCTTCGGAGGACAGCGCGGCGGCTTCAATCGCCACTTTGTCAGCGCCCGCCGGCACGGTGACCGAGCCCCGCAGCTTGCCATTGACTTGCAGCATGAGTTCGATCTCGTCTCGCTGCAGCGCGCTGTCATCGATCTCGGGCCAAGCCGCATCGAGCAGGTCGCCGTGTTGCACCGCGTAGCCGAGGTCGGCCCACAAACCGTGCGCAATGTGCGGCGTGGCCGGGTAGAGGCAGCGAAGCAAAATACCGAAGCCTTCGCGCAGCGCAGCCAGTGATGCCGTGTTGACCTCGCCCTTGAAGTCTTCCAGTGCGTTCAGCATCTTCATGCCGCCCGAGACCACGGTGTTGTACTGCATGCGCTGGTAGTCGTAGTCGACTTGCTTGAGCACGGTGAAAACTTCGCGCCGCAGCGTCTTGGTGTCTTTGTCTTGCACCACTGAAGAGTCTTCTGGCGCGACCAAGGCAGAGAGTTTGACGCCGAAATTCCAGACACGCCGCAAGAAGCGGTAAGAGCCTTCAACGCCCGCGTCGTTCCACTCCAGCGTGGCTTCAGGCGGCGCGGTGAACATGGTGTACAGGCGCGCGGTGTCGGCGCCGTACTTGCCGATCAGGTCTTGCGGGTCAACGCCGTTGTTCTTGCTCTTGCTCATGGTGCCCACGCCTTCGTAGGTGATGAGCGTGCCGGCGGGCAGCGTACCCTTGGCTTCTTTGAGCTTGGCGCCAATAACTTTGCCGGTGGCGTCATGCAGGTCTTCGACCTCTTGCGGCCAGAAGTATTCAATGCCGCCTTTGTCAGACTTGCGCGAGTAAATGTGGTTCAGCACCATGCCCTGCGTCAGCAGCTTGGTGAAGGGTTCGTCAATTTTGACCAAGCCCAGGTCGCGCATGACCTTGGTCCAAAAACGCGCATACAGCAGGTGAAGAATGGCGTGTTCAATGCCGCCGATGTATTGGTCCATGCCGCTGCCGCCAGTGGTTAGGGTCTGGTCGCGCATCCAGTAATCGGTGCCGGCACCGACCATCTGTTGCGTGCTGGTCGGGTCGCAGTAGCGCATGAAATACCACGAGGAGTCGACAAAGGTGTCCATCGTGTCCGTCTCGCGCCGCGCCGGTTGGCCGCACACCGGACAGACAACACCCGCGTGAAAGCCTTCGTGCTTGACCAGCGGATTGCCGGAGCCATCGGGCACGCAGTCCTGCGGCAAGATCACCGGCAGGTCTTTTTCAGGCACAGGCACCGCGCCATGTTCCGCGCAATGAATGATCGGGATCGGCGTGCCCCAATAACGCTGACGGCTGACGCCCCAGTCACGCAAACGCCAAGTGGTTCTCTTTTCGCCAAGACCTTTAGCAGCCAACGCAGCAGCCACAGCATCAACACAAGGCTTGAACGCCAGACCATCAAACGGCCCTGAGTTGACAGCAACACCAGCCCCTTTTTCAGCGTACCAGTCGTGCCAAACAACAGCATCGAAAACACGCAAGGGCGCAGTGGATGCCCCGTCCGACTTACCCGAAGCCAAAGAAGCAGCCACAGCAACAACAGGTTTGATCACCAGCGAATACTTCAAGGCAAACGCAAAGTCGCGCTCATCATGCGCCGGCACACCCATCACCGCACCATCGCCATAAGACATCAAGACATAGTTGCCAACCCACACCGCGACCTGCTCACCCGTCAACGGATGCGCCACAAAAAGCCCCGTCGGCATGCCTTTTTTCTCTTGCGTGGCGAGTTCGGCTTCCGTTGTGCCGCCCGACTTGCACTCTTCCAAGAACGCCGCCAGCTTTGGCTGTTTAGCCGCCGCGTGCAAGGCCAGCGGATGCTCAGGCGCTACGGCGCAAAAAGTCACGCCCATGATGGTGTCGACGCGCGTTGTAAAGACATACATCTTGCCGTCGGTCAGTAACACACCAGCCGCATCACGAATGTCGTGCGTGAACGCAAACCGCACGCCTTCACTTTTACCGATCCAGTTCTCTTGCATCAAGCGCACGCGCTCCGGCCAGCCCGACAGCGTGGCCTTGTCGTTGCCAACCTGCACGTGGTCCAGCAGCTCTTGCGCGTAGTCGGTGATCTTCAGGTAGTAGCCCGGAATCTCACGTTTTTCAACCACAGCGCCGGTGCGCCAGCCCTTGCCGTCAATCACTTGCTCATTGGCCAACACGGTCATGTCGACCGGGTCCCAGTTGACGACTTGCGTCTTGCGGTAGGCGATGCCTTTGTCCAGCATTTTCAAAAACAGCCACTGGTTCCACTTGTAATAAGTCGGGTCGCAGGTGGCGATTTCGCGGCTCCAGTCGACCGCCAAGCCCATCGCCTGCATCTGCTTTTTCATGTAAGCGATGTTGTCGTAGGTCCACTGCGCGGGCGGCACGCCGTTTTTCATGGCGGCGTTTTCAGCCGGCAAGCCAAAGGCGTCCCAACCCATCGGCATCAAGACGTTGTAACCTTTCATGCGCAGGTAGCGCGTGAGCATGTCGTTGATGGTGTAGTTGCGCACGTGGCCCATGTGCAGCTTGCCGCTGGGGTAGGGCAGCATGGAGCAGGCGTA
>JABMMH010000095.1 GCA_013205645.1 Polaromonas sp.
CCTCGGCATCAGCATCAAGACAGTGGAAGCGCATCGCGCCAACATCATTGAAAAACTCAACGCCAACACCGTTGCCGACCTGCTGAAAATCGCCTTGGGTTCCACCACAGCCAAAGCCTGAACAGATGACCGCACAACTGATTGATGGCAACGCCCTTTCCGCCCAACTGCGTGCCGACGTGGCACGTCGGGCCGCCGCCCTCAAAGCCAAAGGCATCACCCCCGGACTGGCGGTTATTCTGGTCGGTGACAGCCCAGCCAGTCAGGTCTACGTGCGCAACAAAGTCAAAGCTTGCCAAGACAACGGCCTGCACTCGGTGCTGGAGCCATACCCAGCCGACCTGAGCGAAGACGCCTTGCTGGCACGCGTCGCTGCGCTGAATCAAGACCCGGCCATTCACGGCATCTTGGTGCAGTTGCCACTGCCCCAACACATCGATGCGCAGAAAGTCATCGAAGCGATTTCACCGGCCAAAGATGTCGACGGTTTTCACGTTGGCAGCGCTGGCGCACTGATGGTCGGTCAGCCGGGCTTCTGGCCCTGCACACCTTACGGCTGCATGAAGATGCTGGAATCCCTCAACGACGGCCAAGGGTACGACCTGCGCGGCAAGCATGCGGTGGTGATTGGCCGCAGCAACATCGTTGGCAAACCGATGGCGCTGATGCTGCTGCAGAAAAACGCCACCGTCACCATCTGCCACAGTGCCACCGCCAACCTGAAAGCCATGACCTTGCAGGCCGACGTGATCGTCGCCGCAGTTGGCAAACGCAATGTGCTGACAGCCGACATGGTCAAACCGGGTGCGGTAGTGATTGACGTTGGCATGAACCGCAACGATGAAGGCAAGCTGTGTGGTGACGTTGATTTTGCTGGCGTCAAAGAAGTCGCCAGCTACATCACCCCAGTGCCGGGCGGAGTCGGCCCCATGACCATCACCATGCTGTTGTTCAACACCTTGGAAGCCGCTGAACGGGCTTGAAGGACTTAGTTAGCGGGCTGGCGTTCTTGTCAGGCGCCACAGCAGCCAGCTGACACACAGCCACTGGCCAAAATACATGGCGCTGCCCAAGCCATGCCATAAACGCAAATTACCGCCGGTGGAACGGGCGCTGACAATTTCTGCGGCCACCCCATACTCGACCAGCAAAGCCAGCAGCATGCCCGCCACGACCGAACCCATGGCCGCGCGTGACTCGGGCACCGCCTCAACGCCCTCTCGTTTGTTAAGCAACATCAGCAGCAACATGGCACAAACCACGGAGAGCCAAGTTTGGGCAGTGAAGAGTTTGGCGGCCATGGCCCCGGCTTCAGCCGGTGAGCCCAGATGCGTGAACAAAAGAGGAACCACGACAAAGCCCAAGCCGCTCAGGCTGCCCCACCAAAGGGCGGCCAGCAAAACAACGAAGCGGGCTTTCAAAGCAGAACCTCAGATGTATTTAACCGCCATGATTTCATAGCGTTTGACACCGCCAGGCGCCCGAACTTCGGCGGTATCGCCTTCGCCCTTGCCGATCAAGGCACGTGCAATCGGTGAGCTGATGTTGACCAAGCCTTGCTTCAGGTCGGCCTCGTCTTCGCCGACGATTTGGTAGGTGACTTTGTCGCCGGTGTCTTCGTCTTCCAGCGCGACTGTCGAGCCAAAAACAACTTTGCCGCCGGCATCGACCGACACCGGGTCGATGATTTGCGCGGCTGACAACTTGCCTTCGATTTCTTGAATGCGGCCTTCAATGAAGCCCTGACGGTCTTTGGCCGCGTCGTATTCAGCGTTTTCGCTGAGGTCGCCCTGCGCGCGTGCTTCGGCAATCGCACCGATCACCCAAGGGCGGTCAACGGTTTTCAACTGGTGCAGCTCGACTTTGAGTTTTTCTGCGCCGCGCGTGGTGATAGGAATAGTCGTCATGATTTTTTGGCTCCAACAAAAGCGAAACCGCCACCAGTCACCTGGCAGCGGCGTGTTTTTCAAGTTATCAGTTTAATGCAAATACGCAGAAACACCTACGTCAGGCCAGTTGAGCGTGCAACTCTTGCAACGACACCACACTCAGGTTGTCCATGTGCACCATGCCTTGCACGGCAGCTTCTGCACCAGCGATGGTGGTGAATGTCGTCACCCTGGCCAGCAAGGCTGAGGTGCGAATCTGCCGCGAATCGGCAATCGCATTGCGACGCTCCTCGACGGTGTTGATGACCAACACAATCTCGTTGCTCTTGATCATGTCGACCACGTGCGGCCGGCCTTCGGTGACTTTGTTGACGACACCGCAAGCAATGCCGGCGGCGTTGATCGCCGCGGCCGTGCCTTTGGTAGCTACCAGATCAAACGTCAGCGCGACCAGCGCACGGGCGACTTCGACTGCGCGCGGCTTGTCGTTGTTCTTAACGGTCAGAAAAACGCGGCCGGTGGTCGGCAGCTTGGTGCCAGCACCGAGTTGCGACTTCACAAAAGCCTCGCCAAAGGTCTTGCCCACGCCCATGACTTCGCCCGTCGACTTCATCTCAGGGCCGAGGATGGTGTCGACGCCAGGGAACTTGACGAAGGGAAACACCGCTTCTTTCACGCTGAAGTAAGGCGGCGTGACTTCTTTGGTGATGCCTTGCGACGCCAGAGACTGGCCGGCCATGCAGCGCGCTGCCACTTTGGCCAACTGGATGCCGGTGGCCTTACTGACAAACGGCACGGTGCGCGAGGCGCGAGGATTGACTTCAAGCACGTAAATCACGTCCAGGC
>JABMMH010000096.1 GCA_013205645.1 Polaromonas sp.
CCCGAGCCCCAGACCCCCCAGCCCCAGCGCCAGCAAAACCGCGTAGAAAAAATCCGCCGCCAGACTGTCTTGCTGCAACTGAAGCGCCGTACCCAACACCAGTCCGAGCAACAGCCAGACAGGCGTGAGTGGCAGGCTCAACTTGCTGCGCGGCACCAGCAGAAGGTCCGTGTTCAATAAAATCCTTTGCCGCTTTGGCAGTGATTGCGACGACACTCACCGAATGAAAAAACAGGTGCTGAAATCCATCATTTTCTCGATTTGGCGCGGGTCTTGCTTACATATTTTTGGTATTTCTTGGCGTATTTTTAGTATTGACCGAACGTTCTGCACGCCAAATGGGCGGCATCCACCTTGTACCTGAAAAGCGAGAACTTCTGTGTCCATTCATATTGCTCTGAGTCACATCACGCATTACAAATATGACCACTTGGTCAAACTAGGGCCCCAAGTGGTTCGCTTGCGACCCGCCCCACACAGCCGCACCAAGGTGCTGTCGTACTCGCTGACCATCGAACCCGCCGGCCATTTCATGAACTGGCAGCAAGATCCTTTTGCCAACTACCAAGCCCGGTTGGTCTTCCCCGAAGCCGCGCGCGGCTTCAAGGTCACGGTCGATCTGGTGGTTGAAATGGCGGTCTTCAATCCGTTTGACTTTTTCCTTGAACCGCAGGCTGAAGTATTTCCGTTCAAGTACAGCGAAGCACAAGCCACTGAACTCGCCCCTTACTTGGTGACCGAGCCAGCCACGCCACTGCTGCAAAAGTACATAGACAGCATCGACCTGACGCCGCGCGAGACGAATAACTTTTTGGTCAGCCTGAACCAGAAATTGCAGTCCGACATCCAATACGCGATTCGCATGGAGCCGGGCGTGCAAACGCCTGAAGAAACACTCGAACTGGCCTGCGGTTCCTGCCGAGACACCGGCTGGTTGATGGTGCAAGTCTTTCGCCACTTGGGCTTGGCAGCGCGCTTCGTCTCGGGCTATTTGATTCAACTCAAAGCCGACGTCAAATCGGTTGACGGCCCGAGCGGCGCCGAAAAAGACTTCACCGACCTGCACGCTTGGTGCGAAGTGTTTTTGCCCGGTGCCGGCTGGGTCGGACTCGACCCCACCTCGGGCCTGATGGCCAGCGAAGGTCACATCCCCCTCGCCTGCACACCCGAGCCGTCCAGCGCAGCGCCAATTGAAGGCGGCGTTGACGAATGCGAAGTTACGTTTGAGCACCACATGAGCGTGCAGCGCATTCATGAGTCCCCGCGCGTCACCAAGCCTTACACCGAAGAACAATGGGCGGCCGTGTTGGCGCTAGGCGAAGTGGTCGACCGCGATCTGATCGCCGGCGACGTGCGCCTGACGATGGGCGGTGAGCCGACCTTTGTCGCCACCAAAGACCGCGACGGGGCTGAATGGAACATCGACGCGCTCGGCCCAACCAAGCGCGGCTACGCCACCGAGCTGGTGCAAAAACTCCGCGCTGAATACGGCGAAGGCGGTTTCTTGCATTTTGGCCAAGGCAAGTGGTACCCCGGCGAGCAATTGCCGCGCTGGGCGCTGAGCATTTTTTGGCGCAAGGACGGCCAGCCAGTGTGGCAAAACCCTGCCCTGTTTGCTGACGAACGTCAGACCGGCAAAAAAGCCGACAGCGCCTGCCACTACACCAGCGCCGACGCCGACCGCTTCACCAAAATGCTGGCCTCCAAACTCGGCTTGAGCCCACGCCACATCACCCCCGGCTACGAAGACACTTGGTATTACCTGTGGCGCGAACGCCGCTTGCCGGTCAACGTGGATCCGTTCAATGCGCGGCTCGAAGAACCGATGGAACGCGAGCGCCTGCGCCGCGTCTTCATGCAAGGGTTAGATGCCGTGGTGGGTTATGTGCTGCCGCTCAAAGCGCGCGAAGAAACCGCTGCGGCCAGCACGCCGCGCTGGTCCACCGGGCCATGGTTTTTCCGTGATGAACGCATGTACCTGATGCCGGGCGACTCACCGATGGGTTACCGGCTACCGCTAGATTCAGTGCCATGGGTCTCCGAAACAGACTATCCGTACTTGATTGAAACCGACCCGTTTGCACCACGCCAAGCGCTGCCGACACGGCACAACAGCGCCACCGTGCTGGCCCAGTACATGGCCCGCTTGACGCGCACAGCAGCACCCACGGTTGCCGCTCGCATCGCGCAGTTCAAACCAGCAGTGGCCGTTGCCCCCACGCCAAAACCAGTGGAGCCAGCACCGGCAGAAGTTGACCCGTCGGCACGCATGCCAGAACCGCACGAATCCGCCGCTTGGCTGAGCCGCACAGCACTCTGTATTGAAATCCGCGACCCCGAGCGCGCCAACGGCCCTAAGGCCGGCAACAAAGCCAAGGCCGATCCGGACAAGGTCAAAGGCCAAGGTGAAACCGGCGCGATCTACATCTTTATGCCGCCGCTCGAACGCTTAGAAGACTACCTTGACTTGCTCGCCGCAATCGAGGCCACAGCCGAATCACTGGCCGTGAAAATCGTCTTGGAAGGCTACCCGCCGCCACGCGATCCGCGCCTGAAAATGCTGCAAGTCACGCCCGATCCGGGTGTCATCGAAGTGAATATTCACCCCGCCTACAACTGGGGCGAACTGGTTGAGCACACCGAGTTTTTGTACAAAGTAGCGCACGAGACACATCTGTCTGCCGAGAAGTTCATGAACGACGGACGCCACACCGGAACCGGCGGCGGCAACCACTTTGTGATGGGCGGTGCCACGCCGTCTGACAGCCCGTTTTTACGCAAACCTGAGCTGCTCGCCAGCTTGATCGCCTACTGGCACAACCACCCGTCATTGAGCTATCTTTTCTCAGGCATGTTCATTGGCCCGACCAGCCAAGCGCCGCGCGTGGACGAAGCCCGCAACGACCAACTCTACGAGCTTGAAATCGCCCTGCGCGAGATTCAAAACAACCGTGCCAAATACGGTGCCGAGATGCCGCCGTGGATCGTTGACCGGACCCTTCGCAACATTCTGGTCGACGTCACCGGCAACAC
>JABMMH010000097.1 GCA_013205645.1 Polaromonas sp.
AGCACGCCACCCAGCCACGGGCTCGCAACGCTACGCCCACGCGTTGAACATTCCTGGCCTACGCTTTTGGCCACTGACCCGCTACCCGTATCTGGTGTTCTTCATTGAACGGGATGACCACGTAGATGTCTGGCGTGTTTTGCATGGCCAACGTGACATTCCGGCATGGTTGGTCGGCAATTGATGAGTCGAGCGACCTTGAAATCTTGTTTGTT
This sequence comes from Polaromonas sp., assembly GCA_013205645.1. Classification (GTDB taxonomy): domain Bacteria; phylum Pseudomonadota; class Gammaproteobacteria; order Burkholderiales; family Burkholderiaceae_C; genus Polaromonas. Next base: position 216 of record JABMMH010000097.1, read on the forward strand.
TCGAGTGGCTAGCCAAGTCATACCGATAAAACGTTACAATACACGTCGTTTTGTGCCATTATATCGGTATGTCAAAAACCACCAAAGCCATCCAACAGCTGCCTCCGGCTACCTTGGGTGCACTCCAGAAACTCGGAGCCGACTTGGCTGTGGCCCGCTTACGCCGCAAGGAATCGCTGCGCACCTGGGCTAAGCGTTTGGGTGTCACCCTATCGACACTCCAGCGTCTTGAAGCTGGTGACCCAACTGTGAGCATCGGCATCGTTGCAAGTGCCTTGTGGCTGATCAACCGAGATGGCGAGTTGGGAAGCTTGGCGGCACCGGAACATGACCAGGGCGCGCTCGATATGAATGTTCGAGACGCAGTGGCGCTCGGCCGTGCCCGTGCGCAGGTTTCTGCAGACGCGCGCATGCGCGCAGAAACCCCTGGCAACAGCAGAGAGGCCTGACATGCGCTTAGATGACTTGTACCTTTGGTACCTGGGCAGCCCGACGCCTCGCTACGTGGGCGCGTTGAAGCTGGTGGCTGCCGGCAAGGGCGTCTCGCTACATTACGCCGGGGACTGGCTGGCCAGCGGATTCGCCCTCAGCGAGGACCTGCCGCTTGTTGACAACGAGTTCTCCCCGCCCGGGCGATTGAGCGCTAACGCGCCCCTTGCAGTCGGTGCCGTGGATGATGCTCGCCCAGACCGTTGGGGTGAAAAAGTCATCCGGTTCGTCGACAAACCCAAGCGCATGTCGTTGATGGAGATGCTCTTGCGCCGGCTCAAGCCGCCGCACATGTGGTCCAAGTCATCGGGGTGGTCAACACTTGGCGTACGCACTTCGACTCCGTCGGAGTATCGAAAAGCGACCTAGAGAGCTTGGCAGAGCGCCTCGACGGTGACGAATTGCTGAACCAGCGACTGACGTTTGACGCCGGCCAGTACCAAGGAGAACCTTCAAAACGGAGGCCAACAAGCCCATTTCGCAGTACTTGAAGCGCGGCTTGCCTTAGACTCACACGCTTAACTGTGTAGGAGTTCACACATGGCTACCAACTTGGCTTTAGACGATGGTTTGATAGAAGAAGCTCGCCAACTTGGCGGCCTGCGGACTAAAAAGGATGTGGTGACGCAGGCCTTGCTGGAATACGTTCAGCGCCGCAAGCAGCTCAAGCTGCTAGATTTGTTTGGCACGGTGGATTTTGCAGAGGACTTTGACGCTAAAGCGCAGCGGGCGGTGGGTCGCAAGCCGTCAGCTGATCTGTGAAAGTTCTTGTTGACACCTCGGTGTGGTCTTTGGCACTTCGTCGGCCCACCAAACATCAGTTGAGCCCAGAGCAACGGGCGACGGTGATTGCGCTGGGCGACTTGGTGCGAGATGGTCGCGCCATGATGATCGGTGCCGTCCGGCAAGAGCTGCTCTCAGGCATCAATACTGAAAGTCAATTTGTAACTCTGCGCGATAGCTTGGCTGCTTTTGAAGATGTGTTGCTGTCGCGGAATGTCTACGAGTCCGCTGCCCAAGCGTTCAACAGCTGCCGCGCCAACGGAGTGCAAGGCTCGAACACAGATTTTCTGATCTACGCCGTTTCAATTCATCATCATCTGCCCATTTTTACGCTGGATGGTGATTTCCTGATGTACCAACGGTGGATGCCGGTTCAGCTCTATAAGCCGTGAAGAAAATAAGCCGGTGATTGACACTCGTTCTTCTGGAGAGGACGAGGCGACATTTGCCCCTTCAGCGGTCACTCTTTGCCGCACAAGCGGCCATTTCACGGCTTAAACGGCCTGGCATCACTTTTGCAAAGTATTGGTTGTAAATGCCGCACACACCCGTGTGCTGTCGACTCGTCGACATTCACCCGTTACCCGCCAGGAGTGATTTATGAACCCAGAATTTCAAACCATCGTGCAGCAAGCCGCTGCTGGTCAGTCGCTCACATTCAAAGACGTGTCGCGTTTCTCGCCGACGGATATTCGCCTTGGCATTCAGTGGCTGATGGCCGAAGAACAAAACGACTTGGCACAAGCATTGGCCGATGCTGGCATTGCCCTGTATCCGCAGAGTGAAGACATTTTGGCCATGGCTGGCTTGCTGGCCATGACCCGCCAAGACTGGGCCTTGGCGATTGAGTTGCTGCGTGACCTGCGCGAAGTTCAACAAGACCGCACCCAACCTATGACCTATCGCATGTTGGCGCGTGCGCTGTACTGCAACCTAGACCCGGCTGAAGCCGTGCAGGTCGTCGAGCAAGGTCTGGCATTTTGGCCAGAAGACGCCGATCTTCATTCTGAGCGTGTTGCCATGGGCGAACACCTGATGGCCATGCCAGCGCCAGGCTTGCACAGCTAATCGGCTGTCCTTGCCCAGCGGCAAGCCATGGCACTGAGCGGCAAGGTACTGCCGTTAAA
>JABMMH010000098.1 GCA_013205645.1 Polaromonas sp.
TGAGCTGACCTTTGTTCAGCTTGAGCAAGGCGGCGCTGAACTCTGGCACGTAGCTGCTGGGGTTGGCCCAATCGAGATCGCCGCCGTTGGCACCGGAGCCAGTGTCTGTGGACTGCTTCTTGGCGATGTCTTCAAACTTGCCGCCTTTTTTCAGATTGGCGATGATGGTCTTGGCATCGGCTTCTTTGGCCACCAGAATGTGGCGTGCTTTGTATTCTTTGCCGCCGTTGGCTGCCGCAAACTTGTCGTAATCGGCCTTCAGGTCGGCGTCCGTGATCGGATTTTTCTTTTGGAAGTCAGCGAAGAGCTGGCGAATCAAAATGGTCTGACGTGCCAATTCCATCTGTACCTTGAAGTCGTCGGTGGCAGCCAAGCCCAGCTTATCGGCTTCTTGCATGAAGACCTCGCGGGCAATCACTTCTTCGCGCAATTGGCCTTGCATTTCAGGCGTGATCGGGCGACCGCTGCTTTCAATTTGCTGGGCCAGCGAGTCGAGGCGTGCTTTCGGCACGGCTTTGCCATTGACGATGGCGACGTTTTGGGCCATCACAGCGGTAGCACCAAGGCTCATCAGGCAGGTCAGGGCGGTAGCAACCAGAAGATTTTTTTTCATGCGGAATCCTTGCGATCGTGAAAGAGGAAATAAGAGAAAAAGAAAAAATACGGGGGAAAGACCCAACACCAGATAGTGGCAAGCGCGTCAAACTCAAGCTTGCCACGGCGAATCAGGGTTTGTCGATGATCTCTATGGCCAAAGCGTGTAGTCCTTGGTCTATGAAATTTTGCAGTGAATCATACACAAGCCGGTGCCTGGAAACGCGATTCTTGCCCGCAAAAAGCCCGCTGGCTATGCGTACGCGGAAATGCGTGCCGTAGCCTTCCGCGTTGGCACCCATGTGGCCCGCATGGGCTGCGCTTTCGTCAATGATTTGCAACTCGGTGGGCTGCAAATCAGCGCGCAGCTGAGCTTCGATGGCGGCGACTGTTGGCAGCGATGGTGCGGCGCTCATGGGGCTGAATCCGGTTTGATGTGTTTGTTCAGGTACACCGCCTGTAAGGCCACAAAGGCAAACATAAGACCAATGCCACCAAAGAGCTTGAAGTTAACCCAAGCGCTGGTCGAGAAATTGAAAGCCACCCACAGATTGATGACGCCCATCACGGCAAAGAACCCGACCCAACTCAAGTTGACGCGTTGCCAGATGGCATCGGGCAGGCTCATTTGTGCACCCATCAATTTTTGGATGCCGTTCTTTTTAAAGACCAACTGGCCTATCAGCAAAGCACCGCCCATGACCCAATACAGCACGGTTGGCTTCCATTTGATGAAGCTTTCGCTGTGGAAGTAAATCGTCGCGCCACCCAGCAAAGTGACCAACCCGAGGCTGACCCAGAGCATGGTGTCTACTTTTTTGCCAGCGATTTTGAGCCAGAGAATTTGCAGCATGGTGGCCACAATGACCACCACCGTGGCCAACAGCACCGGCGCCTCGGCCGGGCCGACCATGCCGCCAGCGACCATGAAGCCGAGCCAGTCGGTCGCTGTGCCGGCGGCCCAGTCACGGTTGCCCTCGGCGTACTTGAACATGCCGAAGAACAGGGCAATCGGCAAAAAGTCGAACAAAATTTTCATGGCGTGATTATGGCGTGACGAAATGGGCGTTTTTATTTCGGCGTGAAATCCAAGGAAGCCGAATTCATGCAATAACGCAGGCCGGTCGGTGCTGGGCCGTCCTCAAACACATGGCCAAGATGTGAGCCGCAATCTGGGCAGTGTGCCTCGACACGTTCACCAAAGAGCGAGCGGTCGACTTTGGTCTCAACGGCATCGCCATCCAGCGGTGCAAAGTAGCTGGGCCAGCCGGAACCCGATTCGTATTTGGTGGCAGCGTCAAACAGCGGTTTGCCACAGCAGATGCAAGCGTAAGTGCCGTCGGCCTTGTTCCCTTCGTACTTGCCGGTGAAGGCGCGTTCTGTCGACTCATGGCGGGTGATGTCAAAGGCGGCAGGTTCTGCGCCTTTTTCGGCCAACAGGGCCTTCCATTCGGCTTCGGTTTTTTCAATTTTGTAGGTCATGGGAATTCCTCTTTGAAAGTGATTTTACGAACTGCAGCTGATCTCAATGCCAGCGGCCCAATCGGGTGGGAAGTCGGCCAGCGCTTGGTGACCGGTAATGTCTTCGTGCTCGTCAAACGGCGATTGAAGCACATGCAGCAGCGTCTCAACTTCTGAATAGTCTTGAACGCCCGCAGCGCGAATAGCCTGCTCCCCAAGGTGGTTGCGCAAAACAAACTTGGGGTTGGTCTTGCGCATCAGTGCGGAGCTAGCGTGCGGGTCTTGTTGTTCAAGACGAGCCGCGTAGGGCGTGGCCCAAATCTCAAAAGCGGCACGGTCTAAAAAGAGATCACGTACCGACTCGCGTCCTGCAGGTGTTGAAAAATCGCACAGGCGGCGCCAAAAAATAGTGTGGTCTATGCGCTGCGCTGCCAGTAACTTCAAGGTGTTTTCAATCAACGCTTTATCGTAGTTCTGAGCCGTCTCGCCGGTCAAACCGAGCTTGGCGCGCATGCGGTTTTCCAAAGCCGTTGGGAACACGGTTTTGTACGACTCCAGCGCAGCCAAGGCGTGCTCCTGGTTTTCAATCAAAGGCAGCAGCGCCTGACCCAGACAAAAGAGATTCCAATAAGCGATGTTCGGCTGCTTGTTGTAAGCGTAGCGCCCTTGGTTGTCCGAATGGTTGCAAATATGGCCGGGGTCAAAGGCGTCCAAAAACTGGAACGGGCCGTAGTCGATCGTCAGCCCGAGGATGCTCATGTTGTCGGTGTTCATCACGCCATGGCAAAAGCCCACCGCTTGCCACGCGGCCATCAACTCTGCCGTGCGTTCACTGACGGCTTGCAGCAAGGCAGCATAGGGCTGGGCGGCGTCGCGGCAGGCTGGGTAATGGTGCTCGATGACAAAGTCGGCGAGTGTTTTCAGTTGCTCGTGCTGGTTGGCGTGGCTGAAATGTTCGAAATGCCCGAAGCGGATGAAGCTTGGGGATGTTCGCGCCACGACGGCAGCGGTTTCAATTTCTTCGCGGCGCACGCGGTCGTCAGAGCCGGTGATGCAGAGTGCGCGGGTGGTCGGAATGCCCAAGCCGTGCATGGCTTCTGAACAGAGGTATTCGCGGATCGAGCTGCGCAACACCGCACGGCCATCGCCGCCACGGGAGTAAGGCGTCAGGCCGGCACCCTTGAGTTGCAACTCCCTACCGCCTTGCAGCGTTTGCAGCTCTCCCAGCAGCGTCGCCCGACCGTCGCCCAGTTGCCCGGCCCACTGGCCGAACTGGTGACCGCTGTAAACGCTGGACAAGGGCTCGGTGCCCGGCAGCACGCGGTTGCCGGTGAAGGCCTCCAGCGCCTCTTGCGAGGCCAGCCAAGACGCGTCGAGGCCGAGTTCACGGGCCAGTGCCGCGTTGCGACTGACCCAGTACGGATTGCTGAGCGGGCGCAAGGGTTGCAGCGTCGAGAAGTCGTTGCCCAGCCGGGCGAAGCGGTTTCGCCAAGTCATCGGCGTGGTCGAAGGCAGATTCAAGGTCATGCTGAGATTGTCTCTGAGTTGACTAAAAACCACAGGCCGCACGGGGAATCCCGCAACGCCGTGGGGCCAGCTGCGGCATGATGTTGTTACGCGATCATGCGAAAAAAGACAAGAGGACGATTCAAGATGCTCGGCTTAATGCAAGACCAACCGCTGCTGATTTCAAACCTGATTGATTTTGCCGAACGGCACCATGCCGACGTCGAAATCGTCTCGCGACGGGTCGAGGGCGACATTCACCGCTACACCTACAAAGACGCCGCAAAGCGCTCACGGCAAGTGGCGAATGCGCTTGACGGCATGGCGCTACAGTTCAGCGACCGTGTCGCCACGCTAGCCTGGAATGGCTACCGCCACTTCGAGCTGTATTACGGCGTCAGCGGTTCGGGGCGTGTGCTGCACACCATCAACCCACGGCTGCATCCCGACCAAATTGCCTGGATTGCCAATCACGCTGAAGACCAAGTGCTGTGCTTTGACATGAGCTTTTTGCCATTGGTGCAAGCCGTCCACAGCCAGTGCAAAACCATTCGCCAATATGTCGCGCTGTGTGATGCCGACAAACTGCCGGCTGACAGCGGCATTCCCGGGCTCATCAGCTACGAAGCCTGGATTGCCCCACACCCGACAAGCTACTTGTGGCCAACGTTTGACGAGAATTCGGCTTCCAGCATGTGCTACACCAGCGGCACCACCGGCCACCCGAAAGCCGCGCTTTACAGCCACCGCTCGACCACCTTGCACGCCTACGCTGCCGCCTTGCCCGACGTCATGAGCTTGTCGGCTGGCGACTCTGTGTTGCCCGTGGTGCCGATGTTTCACGTCAACGCTTGGGGCATTCCGTACTCCGCCTCTCTCACCGGGGCCAAACTGGTGTTTCCAGGGCCCGCGCTGGACGGCAAATCTATTTACGAATTGATTGAAGCCGAGCAGGTCACCTACGCGGCCGGTGTCCCGACCGTCTGGCAAATGCTGCTGACCCACATGAAGCCGGCGGGTCTGCATTTTTCCAGCTTGAAGCGCACGGTGATTGGCGGTTCAGCCTGTCCACCGGCGATGATCACCGCCTTCAACGACGACTACGGCGTTGAGGTCTTGCACGCTTGGGGCATGACCGAGTTGAGCCCGCTGGGCACGCTGGGCAGCTTGAAGAACAAACATCAAGGCTTGCCGGCGGAAGACAAAATGAAGATTCGCCTGAAGCAGGGGCGGGCGATTTTTGGCGTCGACATGAAAATCGTCGATGAACATGGCGCTGAGCTGCCGTGGGACGGTAAAACCTATGGCGACCTGCTGGTCAAAGGGCCGTGGATTGTGAAGGACTATTACAAAGGGGAGGGCGCTGCACCGCTGGCGGGCGGCTGGTTTCCGACTGGCGACGTGGCCACCATTGACGCAGACGGCTACATGCAAATCACCGATCGCAGCAAGGACGTGATCAAGTCGGGCGGCGAGTGGATCAGTTCCATCGACATTGAAAACATCGCTGTGGCACACCCGGCGGTGGCCATGGCCGCTTGCATTGGCGTGGCGCATCCCAAATGGGACGAGCGTCCGATCATTGCCGTGGTCAAAAAACCGGGGGCAGAGGTTAGCCGCGAAGAACTGCTGCGCTTTTACGAAGGCAAAACCGCCAAGTGGCAGATCCCCGACGATGTGGTGTTTGTCGATGCGATCCCGATGGGCGCCACCGGCAAGATGCTCAAAACCAGGCTGCGCGAAGTGCTGAAGGACTACAAGCTGCCGAGTTGAGTCGTTGGGTTAATCGTGCTCCAGATCCCAAATGAAGTGGGCGTCTGTGAGCAGACCGTAAAAAGCTTTCAGCGCGCCGACTTGGGCTTGCAGGGCGCTGTTTTCTGCTGCCGTGGCTTGACGCCGGGCCAGTAGCAAGGACTGCAGGTCACCTTCACCCAGCGCATAAGCGCGCTGCACCAGCTTCGCGTTTTCTTGCATAGCGCGAGCGCCCTCGTTGGCCATTTGAAGGCTTTCATACAGGCCGCGGGCCGTCACGAAGGCGGTCGCAATCTCAGTTTCCAGTTCGCGTTGCGTGAGCTCCACGGTTTGACGTGCCACTTCAACGGCCGCAAGTGCTTTGGCGCTGCGTGAATCACGCAAGCCACCGGCCAAGGGGATGCTGATACTCACACCCATCAACCGCTCGCGGCCGCCCACTTCTGAGGTGCTGTAAACACCCAAAGTCGGATCGGCAAAGCGACTGGCGCGTGCATGTTCGGCCTGCGCTTGGGCGATTCGCAGTCGTGTCTGCGCCAGCTTGAGCACGTCGCTTTCAGCCATGATCCGCTCACGCCACGGGTAGACGTCTTCGGCAATCAACAGCGGCGAAGGCAGGGCGATGCGCAGTGGCTGGATGCCGGGAAATCTAGCGGCAATGCGCGCCCAAGCGGCCACGGCTTGGGTCTGGGCATCGTTGTTCTGGCGTTTTTGCTCGGCCAGTTCAGCGCTGGCCAGGTTGACATCCAGCCTAGAAGCATCACCCGCTCGGCTGCGTTTGTCGACGGCCATCATGTTGTCTTGCACAGCCTGCAGATTTGCGGCTGCCAACTCACGCCCACGTTCGGACGCCAGCCAATCGATCCAGAGCGACATCAAGTCTTTGGCCGATTCGTGCATGGCCTCGCCATAGCGCGCCTCAGACTCCTCGATCGTGGCCTTGCCCATACTTCGGTCGGCGGCGCCCTTGCCAGGCAGCCGGATAGCGCGCTCGACGCCGACATTCCACTCGCGGTATTGCGCACCCGTGTCGATAGAGCGGCGTTGACCAAACGCTTTGGCCGTCCATTCGTAGGGCGACATCTCGAGGATGTTGGACTCTTGTCGGGCGACCGCCAATCCAGCTCGGGCGGCAGCCACGCGAGGGTCTTGTGCCAGCAGTGGTCGCGCCAACTCGGTCGGCAACAGTCCAGCAAAGGGCGGCGCCTGTAAGGCGTAAATCGGCCCCGCCACGGCAATCAAGCCGACCATGAGGTATCGAATCATCATGCGATGTCTCCCGCTTCTACAACCGGCGTTATCCAATAACGCACACCAGCCCCAACCAACTGCGCCTTGATGGCCGCTAGCAAGGCGTCTTTGTCGGCGTTGGCAATGATGACTTGCACCTGGGTCGCAAAGCCGCGACCAAGCACTTGTTCAGTTTGATTGAGATTGTTAAAA
>JABMMH010000099.1 GCA_013205645.1 Polaromonas sp.
AGTTAAAGCCGAGCAAGGACAACACCAGCGCGTCCTTGGGCAAGCCTAATTCGGTCAGCACGCTGGCGAATCCAAAGCCGTGAATCAGCCCAAAAACGAAAGCCACCAACCAGCGCCGCCGCTCCACCACCGGCCATAAATTGTTCGCCGCCGCCAGCACCACCGAGGCGGCAATGGCCGACTCAACCCAGCGCGAAGGCAGCGAGATAAATTCCAAAGAGGCCAACGTCAAGGTGATCGAATGCGCCAGCGTGAAGGCGGTGACCACACCCACCACTTGCCGCAGGGCCAAGCCAAAGGTCGGCGTGCCTTGCCAGCGCTTGGCTTCATACACCAGCACGGCGGGCAGCAGCAAAGCCAGCAAGAACAAGATGTGGTCAAAGCCAATCCAGATGTGCCAGACGCCTTCAACCACATATTGCCCAAACTGTTTCAGCCGTGAGGTCTCGCCAGACTGGTAAGTGATTTCGGGCTTGTCAGGCGACAGCACTGCCGCGTGAGTCACGCCGTCTAGATTGAGTTTCAACAAGCCGCGGTGTAAATCGTCTTGGTCGAACAGCAAGCGGTAATGCAGCGTCAATTCCTCGCTGGCATCCGGGCAGGTTCCGGCCAGTCGCATCACCGCATACGAGCCGTCGGTGTGTTTGTCGATCAGGTGCTCGCTGACTTGCAAACTGCAATGGCCGCCGCGTTGCAAGCTGAGTCGGCCCAGCGCCCAAGCGCTGATGTCTGTATGTTTGGCGCGGACTTCGCCCCAGGTGATGTCGCCATCGCCGTTGGCATCCAACCCGATCGCGAAGTCAATGTCGCGCAGCGCAATATCCCATTGGCCGGACACTTCCACGCCATTGACCTTGAGTTGCAGGTAGCTGTCGCTGGCCTTGTGGGCGAGGGCGGGCAGGGCGCACAGCGCCAGCAAGACAAGCAGAATTTGTCGAATCATTGTCATCGCGGCTGTCCAGAAGAGTTGCTTGCAAGACTTGGCAAAGCCGCCGTGGCTTGTCCGAGTTGCTGCAGATGGGCGTCCTCGAAGCGGCTGGTTTTGAGCCAGTCGCGAGCTGGCTGTGCGGCGGCGCCATCGCCGGCGGCGAGTGCCGCTTCTAGCAGCACGCGCGCATCACGCGGCTCGCGTTGCACCGCGTAATTGGCAGTGGCCAGTCGAGCAGCAACGCTGGCGTTACCGCGCAGTTGCAACTGAAAGCGCGCTTCCTCAGCCAAGTGGGTGGTGTCGCCGCGCAGTTTGGCGGCGGCAAAGCGGTCGTCCAATGCCTGCACATTGGCGGCGGCAGTTGGAAGTTTCAGCTGGCTTTGCGCTATGGCGAGACGCAACAGCAAACCGTCAGACGCATTCCACTGGGTCAGCCACGTCACCACCTCGGATGGACGCTGTTGGTCGAGCAAGAAATCAGCCCATGCGGCCAGCAGATAGCCGTCGTCAAGGTTCAATGCCAAGGCTTCTAAATAGTATTTTTCGGCGGCCCGGGCTTGGCCGCGCCATGCGGCGACTTCAGCCATGCGCGTCAACAGCCACAGCCGGTTGCCGGCAAGTTGTGTCGCATCCAGGGTGTTCTTCAGCAGGGTGAAACCGGCCTCCATTTGCCCACCGTAGGCCAGTGCCAACCCTTGGCAGCCTCCGTACAAATTGGCACGACCTAGGGCCAGCAGTGCAGCGCACTCTTTTTTGGCTTCAGGGTACTTAGCCTGCACCAAAAATACAGCGCCGCGCCAAGCGTTGGCAGATGCAAATTTCGGGTCGAGCTGGAGGGCTGCATCAAAGTCGTTTAAGGCTTCTTGAAAGTGGTGCCGGTATTGCTGCAGTTGACCGCGCATGCCCAGCAGGGCGGCAGATTTGGCTTGGGTAAAAGGTTTGATCACAGCGTCCGCGTAGCCCACATAGCGCGGATCACCAGAGGCCATGGCCAAGTCGAAATAGTGCTCAGCCAGACGTGCCGCAGCAGACGGATCCGCAGGGTTTTCTTTGGCGGACAACAGAACTTCCGCGCGCAATTGAGCCAAAGTGCGAGCCGACGCATCCGTCGGGCGCATCGGCAGTCGTTCCAGGATCTCAGCCTCATCCGTCGGCACACGCGGTTGGGACTGCGCCATCAATGGGAGCAGACCGATGAGCGCAATCAAACAAAGATGGGTCAGGCGGCGGTGTGATGTTTGTAGCAAAAGACGTGGCTTTCGATTTGAAGTAAAGTGTTTGGCGTACTCTTTATTGAGTACTTTTATCACTCTAACTTGGCGAGTTTAATCATGAATAAA
>JABMMH010000020.1 GCA_013205645.1 Polaromonas sp.
CAAGTTGACGCTGGTGCGGCGCTCTTCGTCCATGATGCCGAGCTTGACGGTGCTGCCTGGCAGGCCCAGCATTTTTTCAACGCGTGAGAACAGTTCGTCGGCAAAAGCAACTTCAGCCGGACCGTGCATCTTCGGCTTGACGATGTAGACCGAGCCTTTGCGGGAGTTGCGAATGGCGTCTTTGGCGCTGCGCTTGAGATCGTGCATGGCGATGGTGGTGGTCACCACGGCGTCCAGAATACCTTCCGGGATTTCGCGCGTCTCGCCTTGTTTGTCGGTGTACAAAATGGCCGGATTCGTCATCAGGTGGCCAACATTGCGCAGGAACATGAGCGAGCGGCCGTGCAGCACGACTTTCTTGCCTTTGCCGGCAGGCGGCGTGTAGACACGGTCTGGGTTCAGGCCGCGCGTCATGGTCTGGCCGCCTTTTTCAAAGCTTTCGGTCAGCGTCCCTTGCAAGATGCCGAGCCAGTTGCTGTAGGCCAGCACTTTGTCGTCGGCGTCGACCACGGCCACCGAATCTTCGAGGTCCAGAATGGTCGACAGCGCCGCTTCAAGCACCAAGTCGCTGACGCCGGCTGGGTCGCTTCTGCCGATCAAGGTGCTGCGGTCGATTTGAATGTCGAGGTGCAGGCCGTTGTGTTGCAACAGCACGGCGCTGGGTTGGCTCGGCTCGCCCTGGTAACCGGCGAGTTGCTTGGCATCGGCCAAGCTGGTGTTGCTGCCATCTTTGAGTTTGACGGCGAGCTTGCCGTCTTTGATGCGGTAGCCGACCGAGTCCACATGCGAGCCTTTGCGCAGCGGTGCGGTGCGGTCCAGCACGTTGCGGGCGTAGGCAATGACCTTGGCGCCGCGCTTCGGGTTGTAGCCTTTGCCTTTTTCGCAGCCATTCTCTTCAGCGATCACGTCGGTGCCGTAAAGCGCGTCATACAAAGAGCCCCAGCGCGCGTTGGCGGCGTTCAGTGCGTAACGTGCATTGAGCACCGGCACTACCAACTGAGGCCCGGCTTGCACGGCGAGTTCGGCATCGACCTTGGTGGTGGTGATGCGGACTTTTTTCGGCACCTCAGTCAGGTAGCCGATTTTTTCTAGAAAGCTGCGGTAAGCCGGCATGTCGGTGATCGGGCCGGGGTTGGCCTGGTGCCAAGCATCTTGCTCGGACTGCAAGCGGTCACGCTCGGCCAGCAAGGAGATATTTTTAGGCGACAGGTCAGCGACGATGGCGTCGAAGCCTTTCCAGAAAGCGGCGCTCTTGACGCCGGTGCCGGGCAGCACGCGCTCTTCGATGAACTGGTACAACGGCGTGGCGACTTGCAGGCGGTGGCTGGGGGTGCGGTCAGTGGACATGGTTTCTCCTGAGGACTGATTCAAAAAGAGGGTGGCGAAAAGAAAATAAGGTCAAGCGTTCAACGGTCAAAAAAGGCCAGCACCTCGCGCAGGTTGCTGCCGGTGCGCACGGGTTGCGTGCCGAGTTCTTCAAAGGGTAGCTTATAGCGGTTCACCCACAGGGTCTGATAACCAAACCAAGTGGCGCCCAGCGCGTCCCAACTGTTGCAGCTCACGAAGACCACTTGTGACGCTGGCAAACCAACCGCCTCGGTGCCGAGCGCATAGGCATCAGGATGGGTCTTGTATTGCCGAATGCTGTCCACGCTCAGCACATGGTCGAGCAGGCCCTCTAGGCCAGCGCTGCGCACAGCGATGCCCAACATCTCAGGGTCACCGTTGCTCAAAATACCGGTGACGATGCCGCGCGCTTTCAACGCTTGCAGCACCTCGCGGTTTTCCGGAAAAGCCGACAGATGCCGGTACTGGTTCATCAGTTGCTGCTCGGCGTCCAGCGACAGCGACAAGCCCAAGCGCTTGCAGGCGTAACGCAGACCCGCTTGTGTGAGCGCCCAAAAAGGCTGATAAACCGACTCCCGCTGAGGCCCACGTTTGCTGGTGCTGACCAAGCGCGTGTACTCAATTTGCTTGTCGCGCCACAGCACGCCGAGCGCTTGGCCGTGGCCCGGAAACAGCTGCTCGGCCAGCAAGCCGACACTGTAAACATCAAACAATGTGCCATAAGCGTCGAACAGCACAGCGCCCGGAAGTTGAGGAGCAGCAGCAGACCTAGGGTGTGTTTTTTCCATCCCTTGACTGTATTGGATACTTGCCCGGTGATCAATCGCCGTCAATAGCCTTTATCTGTGACTTTTTAGGCGTGAATCTAAGCCAGGAACGGGCCGGTTCCGTTTGCTGAAACAATGGTGCAGCGCCAAACCCAGCGTCCCGTCCACCCCACTGAGATTCACGAGACCACACCTCTGCCTATGCAACAAGCCTTTCTTTCCCCGTCGCCTCAGGTGTTGATCAGCGAAGTCGGTCCACGCGACGGCCTGCAGTCTGTCAAGGCGATCATGGCCACGGCCGACAAAATACGCTGGATCACCGCGCTCTACGAAGCCGGTCTGCGCGAAATCGAGGTGGGCTCTTTTGTGCCGTCCAAGTTGCTGCCACAACTGGCCGACACCGCAAACGTGGTGGCCCACGCGCTCACACTGCCCGGCCTGACGGTGATGGCGCTGGTGCCGAATCTGCGCGGCGCCGAAGCGGCGTTGGCGGCCGGCGTGCACAAGCTCACCTTGCCGGTGTCGGCCAGCCACGCGCATTCGCTCGCCAACGTGCGCAAGACACCGCAGGACATGCTCCAGGAAGTGCGTCTGATTGCTGAGTTGCGCAAAGACAAAGCGCCGCAGGTCGGCCTAGAAGTCGGCATCTCCACTGCCTTTGGTTGCACCCTGCAAGGCAGCGTGCCTGAGGACGATGTGATCCGCTTAGCCGCCCAGTGCGTGGCCGCTGGCGCGGACGACGTCGGCCTGTCAGACACCACCGGCTATGCCAATCCAGCGCAAGTGCGCCGATTGTTCAAACGCCTGCGCGCTGAGTTAGGCCCACACGCCGGCGCCGCGCACATGCACAACACGCGCGGCCTCGGGCTGGCCAATTGCCTGGCCGCCTACGACGAAGGCGTGCGCACCTTTGACGCCTCGCTAGGCGGCCTCGGCGGCTGCCCTTATGCGCCCGGAGCCTCAGGCAATGTGGTCACCGAAGACCTGGTCTTCATGTTTGAAGCCATGGGCATCAGTACCGGCTTGGACCTGAACCGGCTGATGGCGGCGCGTGAACCGCTGCGAGCCGGCTTGCCCGGTGAGGCGCTCTACGGCATGACGCCCGAGGCCGGTTTGCCCAAGGGCTGGAACACGGGAGCCTCACATGACTGAGCACACCACGGCAGACGCAAACAACACACCAGCCACGCCACGCCTGCCCTACGAAGGCTTGCGCGTCGTTGAATTCACCCACATGGTGATGGGCCCAACCTGCGGCATGGTGCTGGCCGACCTCGGCGCCGAGGTCATCAAGGTCGAGCCGATTGGCCACGGCCGCGAAGGCGATGCCACCCGCAAATTGATTGGTTCGGGGTCGGGATTTTTCCCGATGTTCAACCGCAACAAGAAGAGCTTGGCGCTGGATCTGCAAACGCCCGAAGGCATGGAGGCCGTACTCAAGCTGATCGCCACCGCCGCCATCGTCAGTGAGAACTTCCAACCCGGCACCATGGCCAAACTCGGCTTGGCCTACGCCAGCCTGAAGGCGCTGAATCCGC
>JABMMH010000100.1 GCA_013205645.1 Polaromonas sp.
CGTACGCGCAAGGCGTTCTGCAGGTCGGCGTGGAACAGGTTAAACGCGCCGCCAGCGACAGTCTGTCCAGAGCCAAGCGGCCTGCGATGGTCCCAAACGACAAGGCCGCACGCATCACCAGCGCTTGGCGCAAGTTGCTGCCAATGACCATCGGGCTGCTGTCCGCGTTGGGGTTGGGTTATGCTGCGGGAGCGGGTGTGGCGCATGAACGCTTCACGCAAGTGATGTCCTTGCCATGGGGCGCCATGCAGAGCCAAGCCAAGGGGCCAGTGGACGTTGCCGGCGTGGCGGAGCCGATGGCCGTTGCTGTTGCTGTTGACTCGCCGCCTGTGGCGGATGTCGTGGTCAAGCCCGAGCCTGCGCTGGCGACCCTCGGACCTTCACTGCGCGCCGATTCACTGGCGCAGCGCAAGCGGGCTACGGACGACTTCATGGCGCAGCCGTCGAACCAAGGCTTCACAGTCCAGTTGATCTCCCTGCGGGTACATCGGGAGGCCGAGATGCTGGCCTTGGCGCAGGCGGTTCAGACTGAACTGGATGCAGTCGCCACCGAAGCCGGCGCGGCGCAATCCGATGTGCCGGTGCTGGTGCATGACCGCTTTTACCAGCGGCAGGTCTATCAGGTCATGTATGTCGGGCACTTCGATAGTCGGCCGGCCGCCCTGCAGTTCATTCGGTCTTCGCCGACAGTGCTGAGTCCCTACAAGCCGGTGGTCCGCACGCTGGACTCGATCCGCAAGGAAGCCGTCCCTTGAGAGTTCATCGCCCCGCTTCCATGTTGGTCTGGCTGGTGACGCTCGCGCTGGCGGGGTGCGCCATGCCGCCGCCCCAGCTGTCGCGCGGCCACTTGGCTAGCGACGCTGGCGCCAAGTCGCCGCTGGGCCAGTCTGGCGGGCTGAGCCAAGGCGCGGGCAGCATCCCCGCCTTGTCGACTGGCGCGCCGCGTTTGCCTGCGCCTCGGGTCGACAAGACGCAAGAAACCTACAGCGTGGTGGTCAATAACGTCAGCGCGCAGACCTTGCTGTTTGCCTTAGCCCGGGACGCGAAATTGAACCTAGACGTTCACCCCGGGCTGGTGGGCAACGTGACCTTGAACGCGCTGGACCAGACCATCCATGAACTGCTAGATCGTATCTCGCGGCAAATCGACATGCGTTATGAGCTGGACGGTAAAACCCTGTTTGTGTTGCCGGACGCGCCCTTTTTGCGTCTCTACAAAGTCGACTATCCGAACATCTCGCGCGACTCCCTCAGCAGCACGGGTTCCGAGTCGCAGGTCGCGACGACAGGGCGGGGCGCGGGTGGGTCTGGCGGTGGCGGTGGTGCCGGCAACTCCTCTTCCACCTCGATTCGCAACACCTCCAACAACCGCTTCTGGGTGACCCTGACCGAGAACATCCGCGACTTGTTGCGCGAAACGAACAAAATGCCGGTGCTGGCTCCTGAAAAGCTTGCCTTGGCAGTCCCGGTCGTCGCCTCCGCTGAGGGCGCTGGCGCGGCTTTAGTCAACGCATCACTCGCTGCCGCCGCTGCGCCTTCTGCGCCGCTTCCCTTGTACCGCGAAGCGGCATCGGTCATCGCCAACCCTGAAACCGGCGTCATGAGCGTCCGGGCGACGGGCAAGCAACATGCGCGCGTGCGCGAATTTCTCGACCAGATTGTCGGCAGTGCCAGGCGCCAAGTGCTGATCGAGGCGACCATCGTCGAGGTCGCGCTGACCAACGACTACCAGCAGGGCATCAACTGGTCGGCGGTTCGCAACGCCCTCAACCCCGGCAACACCGCGCTGTCTTTCATGCAGGCGCCGTCAGCCCTGAGCGGCCAACCCTTCATCGGCAGTTTGGGTGCGACGCGGCAAAGCGCCTCCGGCCGCAGCGACCTGTCAGCGACGGTGAACTTGCTCGAATCCTTCGGCAAGACACGCGTCCTTTCAAGTCCCAAAGTCAGTGTCATGAACAACCAGAGCGCCTTGCTGAAGGTGGTTGACAACAAGGTTTACTTCACCATCTCCGTCACGCCCGGGACGCCAGCGTCGATCGCTGGACCCGCCGTTGCGGCCGTCTACACGACCGTCGTCAATACCGTTCCGGTGGGTTTCCTGATGAACGTCACCGCACAAATCGGCGACAACGACGAGATCACCCTGAACCTGCGGCCGACGGTCTCGAGAATCACCGGTTATGCCAACGACCCCAATCCCGCCTTGGCGGCGGCCGGTGTCGCCAACCGCATTCCCGAAATACAAACGCGCGAGTTTGAATCCCTCATGAAGGTCAGAGACGGCGAAACCGCGGTGCTGGGCGGCTTGATGCAAGACGACCAAAGCAACGCAACCGAACAGATTCCTGGCGTCGGCAACGTGCCGCTGTTTGGCGAACTCTTCAAGTACCGCGGCAACCAGTCGACCAAGAGCGAGTTGGTCATCTTTTTACGCCCGACGATACTGCGCGACGCCAGCATCGATGGTGATGCGTCCTTCATCCGAAGCCAGTTGTCTGTCGATACGCCGGTGCCAGTTGGGCGGCGGCCATGAGCCTGCTGCTGGAGGCGCTCAGACGAGCCGAAGAAGAGGCCCAAAAAAACAAGCCAACGGGCACGCTCGCCGCAACCACGCCGGCCAAGCACGATGCGCCAGCGCCCAGCGTGGTCCTGACCCATCGCCAAGCCATGTCAGCGGCAGGCGTCATGGCCGGCAGCCGACCGCGCACCAACGCGGGTGCTCAGCCGTGGCGCAAGGGCTGGTTGGTGTTGGCTGTGGCGATGGTTTTTCCCTTGGCGGCACTCGTTTTGTACGGCGATGTATTGGTCGCTTCTGTCGGCATGTTGACGACCGCGCCGACCGCGGCGATCATCCCGGCGACCTTGCCCATCAGTCTGCCCGCCTCCTTGCCTGAACTGACCACACCCGACAGCGCAGCGACAACTGCGGTCATGGCCGTATTGGCGGCCGCTCCTGTCGCCGAGCCGCTCCCTGTTCCTGCGCCGCCAAGGCCTGCTGCCCAGCGGACGCCGCGCACACGCCTAGCTGCTACAGCTCCGCCTCCAGAGGTTAGCGATAAGCCAACCGCCGCACCGACCGGGCCCAGCCTGTCGCTGACCGCCAGCGCGCCCAAACCCGACGCCCTGATGGCGTCAGCCTACGCGGCTTACCAAGCCGGCAACACCGCCGAAGCCGGCCGACTTTATCGGCTGGTGTTAAAGGCCGATGTCACTCAACGCGATGCGTGGTTGGGGCTGGCCGTGATGGCCCATGCCGACGGCCAACGCGAGCCCGCGCTGGACGCCTACAAGCGGGTCTTGCGGCTCGAACCTCAAAATCCCACCGCGCTGGCCGGCATCCACAGCCTGAGCCGCCAGGCCGGGGAACCCATGCACGAGTCGCGTCTGCGCGACCTGTTGGCCCGCTCGCCGGAAGAGCCCGACTTGAATCATGCCTTGGGGTTGCTTCTCTCTGGCGCGCAGCGCTGGTCGGAAGCGCAGCCGCTGTTTTTCAAAGCCCACCAGCTGGTGCCTTTAGAGCCGCGCTTTGCCTACAACTTGGCCGTCACCTTGGACCACTTACGCAAGCCCAGCTTGGCGCGCCAATATTACGAAGCCGCGCTGGTTCTGGCCCAAGACAGTGAGGCCGGTTTTGACGAGCCCAGCGCCCGCAGCCGGGTGCTTGTGCTGCGGGCCGGCGCTACAGAAACGAGAAACCGATGAACACCCCCGCGCTAGACGTCTACAACGCCACCTCGCTGTACCGTGAGCTCGAACGCAGCGGCTTGATCACGCGCGACCAAGCCGAAATCGCATGGACCGAGCATGAAAAGCGGGGCGGCTCTTTCGGCGACATTCTGGTCAACCTCGGCATGGTCTCAATCGATGACATGACGGCGGTCATGGCCGCGGCCAGCGCGACCGAAGCGATCCGCCTCGGCGACATGATCCCAGACGACGAGGGCATCAAGCTGATCCCCAAAATGCTGGCCCAGACGTACGACGTCTTTCCGGTCGGCTTTGATGCGGGCAACCAGCAGCTGACGGTGGCCATCACCGACACCAACAACGTGGTGGCGATGGACCAATGCCGGGCGGTCGTGCCCAGCGCTATTTCCCTGCGCTGGCGGCTCGCCTCCAAGGCCGACATCAAGGTGGCGATCGATCGTTTCTACGGCTACGCCTTGTCAATCGACGGCATCCTCAAAGGCTTGCGCTCCGGCAAAACAGACGAAGACACGCTGACCCTGCGCGGCGCTGAAACCTTCGCGCACCCTATCGTTCGGCTGATTGATGCGCTGCTGGCCGACGCCGTGCATGAAGGCGCGTCGGATGTGCACTTCGAACCCGAAGAAGGCTTTTTGCGGATTCGCTACCGGATCGACGGTGTGCTGCGCCAGGTGCGGGTCTTGCACAAGCAGTACTGGCCCGCCTTGGCGGTGCGGCTCAAGGTCTTGTCCGGCATGGACATTGCCGAGACGCGCGCGCCTCAAGACGGCCGTATTTCGATGCTGGTGCGCGGCCACGACATCGACTTTCGGGCAGCCGTTCAGCCGACGATTCATGGCGAAAACTTCGTGTTGCGCGTGCTCGACAGGCGCAAGTCCATCGTGCCGATGAGCCAGATGGGCCTGTCCGAAACCCGCATGAAAACGCTGCGCCAGATGCTGGCGCGCCCCTACGGCATCGTCATCGTCACCGGCCCGACTGGCAGCGGCAAAACCACCACGCTGTATTCCATCTTGAACGAGATGAACACCGAAAGCGTAAACATCATGACGCTGGAAGATCCGGTCGAATACCCGATGGCGCGCATCCGTCAGGCCTCTGCCGCCGACAACCCCAAAATGGACTTTGCCAACGGCATTCGCTCCATGATGCGGCAAGACCCAGACATCATTCTGGTCGGCGAAATCCGCGACCACGAGACCGCCGAAATGGCTTTTCGCGCCGCCATGACCGGCCACCAAGTGTTCTCGACTTTGCATGCCAACTCGGCCGTGTTGGCCATCCCGCGGCTGTTCGATTTGGGCATTAACGCCAGCGTCATGTCGGGCAACTTGGTGGGTATCGTGGCGCAGCGCTTGGTGCGGCTGCTGTGCCCGGCCTGCAAGCTGCCGCAGGCGTGCACCGACGCTGAAAAATCGCTTTTAGGCGTGGACCAGAATGAGCCGTTCACCATCTACCGGCCCGTCGGTTGCCCCGCCTGCAAGGGCCAGGGCTACAAGGGCCGGACCAACATCATGGAATTGCTGCGCTTCGACGCGCAGCTGGACGAGATGGTCTCGCGCAGCGCCCGCAGCCCCGAGATACTGGCCTACGCCCGCTCCAAGGGTTACGCGACCATGGCCGAAGACGGTCTGGCCCGCGTCTTGGCCGGCACGACCTCGCTCGAAGAAGTGGCCCGCATGGTAGACCTGACCGAGCGCGACGGCTGATGATTGACTTCAACTACCGCGCCATCACGGCCGAGGGCCGGACCATCTCGGGTCGGCAGTCCGCCACCAGCGAGGCCGACTTAGAGGCGCGCTTGGCCCGCATGCAACTGGAGTTGCTGCAGGCCAAGCCGGTGCGCACGACCACGCTGTTTGCGCGCAAGCGACTCGAAGGCAAAGAGCTGATCAACATCTTCATTCACTTGCAGACGCTGAGCCAAGCCGGCGTGCCCTTGTTTGAATCCTTGCTTGATTTGCGCGACTCCGCCGACACGCCCA
>JABMMH010000101.1 GCA_013205645.1 Polaromonas sp.
CACCAATACCGCACGCGCTGGTTTGCCAGCGAATCAACTCTCCACCGATTGACCTTTAACTGGACACAGCCCTTGCCAACCAACCCGCAAATCCTTCTCGTTAACCGCCCTACAGCGGAAGCAACACTCAGCAATTTCAAACTGGTGACGCAAGACACGCCAGCCTTGCAAGACGGGCAAGTCTTGGTGCGCCACCATTACCTGAGCCTCGATCCGTACATGCGCGGCCGCATGAACGATGGCAAGAGCTACACCGCACCGCAAGCCTTGGGTGAAGTGATGGGCGGCGGCACGGTCGGTGAAGTGGTAGAGAGTCGCTCGCCTTTGTTCACAGTCGGCAAAAAGGTCGTCGGCATGGGCGGTTGGCAGACTTACAGCGTGCTCGATGCAGCAACGCCAGGGGCCTTGCGCCAAGTCGACACCACCCATGTTCCGCTGTCCTATTACTTGGGCGCGGTTGGCATGCCGGGCGTCACGGCCTGGTATGGCTTGAACAAAATCATCGATGCCCAACCTGGCCAGACCGTGGTGGTGAGCGCCGCGACGGGCGCGGTTGGCAGCGCTTTTGCGGCGCTGGCCAAAGCGCGCGGTTATCGGGTTGTGGGTATCGCCGGTGGGCCAGACAAATGCCAATACGCCACCACTGAACTGGGCTTTGACGCCTGCATTGACTACAAACTCCACACCGATGCAGCCTCGCTTTCAAATGCTCTGAAGAACATCTGCCCAGACGGTGTGGATGGCTATTTTGAAAATGTCGGCGGCATGGTGCTTGACGCCGTGATGCTGTGCATGAATGACTTTGGCCGTATTGCGCTGTGCGGCATGATCGCCGGTTACGACGGCCAACCGCTGCCGATGAACTTCCCGGCGCTGATTCTCAGAAGTCGCCTGAAAATTCAAGGTTTCATTGTCTCAGAGCACATGGACGTCTGGCCTGAGGCCTTGCAAGAACTCGCCACGCTGGTGGCCACCGGCAAACTGCGACCCCGCGAAACTGTGGCGCAAGGCTTGGCTGCGGCGCCGGAGGCTTTCTTAGGGTTGCTCAAGGGCAAGAACTTCGGCAAGCAAATCGTCAAGCTGATTTAAAACGACTCTTAAGCTGAAGCACCACGACCAGATCAACTGCCACAGGAGACACGCCATGACCGAGCTGATTCTTCACCATTACCCAACATCACCCTTCGCTGAAAAAGTGCGCTTGATGTTGGGCTACAAGAATCTGTCTTGGCGGTCGGTCCTGATTCCGATGGTCATGCCCAAGCCTGACGTGCTGGCACTGACCGGTGGCTACCGCCGCACGCCCGTTCTGCAAATCGGTGCTGATCTGTATTGCGACACAGCGCTGATCGCCGATGTCCTAGAGCACCGTCAGCCGCAGCCCACCTTGTATCCGGAGCCCGTCAAGGGCATGGTGCGCACGCTGGCGCAGTGGGGCGACAGCACGCTTTTTTGGGCGGCCATGGCTTACAACATGCAGCCGCGCGGGTTGGCGCAAATTTTTGACAAGGCAACACCCGAAGCGCTGCAGTCTTTTCGTGAAGACCGGGGTGCCATGAGTGCCGGCATGATGCGCCTGCGCCCGGCCGATGCCGCCGTGGCCTACAAGTCGTATTTGCGCCGCATCTCGGACATGCTGGACTTGCACCCATTTTTACTGGGTGAGGCGCCTTGCATTGCCGACTTTGCGATGTACCACCCGCTGTGGTTCACGCGCATGCGGACCCCTGTGCTGGCCGACATTTTGTCACTCACGCCAGCAGTGCAGGACTGGCTGGACCGGATGGCCGCGATCGGCCATGGCACGCATGAAGAATTAACAGCAACTGATGCGATTGCCATTGCCGCCAGAGCCACCCCAATAGCACTGCGAGACGATTTTTTCCAGGACGAACACGGCATTGCGCTCGGCAGTCGCGTGACCATCAGCGCGGAAACCTTTGGGCCTGAACCCACAGAAGGTGAGTTGATCGCCGCCACGCGCATGCACTATTCACTGCGCCGAACAGACCCGAGAGCTGGCACTGTGCATGTGCATTTCCCGCGCATTGGTTACGCTCTCAAGATCGTGCAGGCTTAACGCAGGCGGTTGCCTTCGACCTCGATGACCGTTTTGCCGGCAGCCTGTTCCACCCGGTCTTCAAGCTCACCGATGTAGGCCGCCAGCGTGTTGCCCGACTGCTCAATGCGCGACTCCAAATCTGCTTGTAAATTGGCTAAGCGCTCGTCGAGTCGTTGGCTCTCTTGGGCTTCGCGCTCGGCCACCGCGTGGCTCTCAGCGGCCAAGTATTGCTGTAACTCGGTGAAGCGCGAGGTCTCGGCTTTGTCAGCCAGTTCACGCTGGATTTTGAGTTCTCGCGCAGTGCGCCGGTTTTCGATCAAATACGCGCTTTTGGCATAAGCGCTGAAAAGCAGAAAAATCACCAATACGGCAATCAGACCGATGAGCATGACCGTTGCCAAAGGCGCTTGCACACTGGTAAAGCCAAGGCTGAGCAAGCTGACTCGGTTGAACTCTTCAAGGTTCAAGGCCACAAAAGCCGTTGTTAAGACAATGCCCAGTATCAGCAAAATGGACCGTATGCGCATCGAAATTCTCCGATAAAGCTTGATCATACGCAGTGCGTGCCGAAAGGGCTGTGGGAGAATGACATTTCATTTTTTCGCCAGCCACCAAACCCTTCCTACATGCAGAAAATCATCCGGCAAATCGCCGCAGAAATCAAAGTTCAAGAGCAACAGATTCGGGTTGCCGTGGACCTGCTGGACGGCGGTGCAAGCGTGCCTTTCATCGCCCGCTACCGCAAAGAAGTGACAGGTGGTCTCGACGATATTCAATTGCGTGAACTCGAAGCCCGGCTGGGCTATTTGCGAGAGCTCGCAGACCGCCGTGAAACAGTGCTCAAGAGCATCGACGAGCAGGGCAAATTGACCCCTGCGCTGCGCGCTGCGATTGAAGCCGCCGGCACCAAGCAAGACTTGGAAGACTTGTACTTGCCTTACAAACCCAAGCGCCGCACCAAGGGCCAGATTGCCCGTGAATCAGGCATTGAACCACTGGCTGATGCACTGTTTGCTGACCCGATGCTGCTGCCGCAAGACGCTGCTGCACCTTATGTCAAAGCCGAGAAGAACGAAAGTGGTGACGACTTCACCACGGTCCAAGCGGTGCTGGACGGCGTGCGCGACATCTTGAGCGAGCGCTGGGCCGAAGACGCGCAGCTGGTGCAGTCGCTGCGGGCTTGGTTGTGGAGTGAAGGGCTGTTCGCCTCCAAGCTGGTGGCTGGCAAAGACGAAAACCACCCGGACAACGCCAAGTTTCGCGACTACTTTGCCTACGACGAACCGATTGGCCGTGTGCCGTCGCACCGAGCGCTGGCTGTGTTTCGCGGCCGCGGGCTGGAGATTTTGGATGCCAAGCTGGTTTTGCCCGAGCCGCCGGTGAGCGTGACCCCAGTGGGCGCTAAGGCCGCACCGACGGTGTCGGTAGCCGAAGGCAAGATCGCGCTGCACTTGGGCTGGAGCCACAAAGCTCGGCCGGCCGATGATTTGCTGCGCAAATGCGTGACCTGGACTTGGCGCGTCAAACTCAGTTTGTCGATTGAGCGCGACCTCTTCACACGGCTGCGCGAAGACGCCGAGAAAGTCGCTATCAAGGTCTTCGCCGACAACCTGCGAGACCTGTTGCTGGCCGCACCGGCGGGCCCGCGGGTGGTGATGGGCCTGGACCCCGGCATCCGCACCGGCGTCAAAGTGGCGGTGGTCGACGCCACTGGCAAACTGGTCGAAACCGCCACGGTGTTTCCGCACGAGCCGCGCAAAGACTGGGAAGGATCGCTGCACACGCTGGCCAAGCTCAGCGAAAAGCATGGCGTTAACCTGATCGCCATCGGCAACGGCACGGCCAGCCGCGAAACCGACAAGCTGGCCGCCGACTTGATCAAGCGGATCACGCAACACGCGGAATCTAGTGGAACTGCTTGGCCGATTGACAAAGTCGTGGTCAGCGAAGCCGGTGCGTCGGTCTATTCCGCCAGTGAATTCGCCTCCCAAGAAATGCCAGACGTCGACGTCAGTTTGCGCGGTGCCGCCAGCATTGCCCGGCGCTTGCAAGACCCACTGGCCGAGCTGGTCAAGATCGATCCGAAATCCATCGGCGTCGGGCAGTACCAGCACGACGTCAACCAAAGCGAGCTGGCGCGCAGCTTGGACACCGTGGTTGAAGACTGTGTCAACAGCGTTGGCGTTGACCTGAACACGGCCAGCGTGCCCTTGTTGGC
>JABMMH010000102.1 GCA_013205645.1 Polaromonas sp.
CACCCCATTGGCAACAGCTTACAACTTGTCTCTTGTTTAGTGGTGGACTACGGTTCAAGGTTGAGTTTTAACTAACCAAAGGTCGCAATGGCCAATTTTCTCCTTACTCAGTTGCATCTCGATGTCTTCATGGAACACGATTCACCCAGAAGGTCTTTGTTTGACTTCGAACACCTATCACATGGCCGACAAGGCTCCGAGTACTTCGGCCTTGGTCTGCACGTTGTAGCGTCACCACTTCGGATGTCACCTCAATAACTGCTGAACGCCAGTGGCTGAAGAGGCATCAAAAGAAGGGCCACTTGAGGGGTTTTTCTTATTTCAGGATTAGATGAAACCAGCCGTGCTGCCAACATAGGAAGCCTGCGCTGCCCACGTATGAGCCCCGAGCGAGCCTCCGATCAGGCAGTCATGTCCACCTAAGGCTTAGCCTTTCGTTTTTTCTGCCATCTCGGATTGCCTTCAAAGACCTAAAACCTTTTGGCGAACTGCTCCAGCGGTCGTTGGCCAGACAGCGCCAGTGCAAAAATGAATCATCGATGCACTCCAAAAAGAAAGCCCGGCGAACTGGCTCTAGGCTGGTTCGTCGGGCTTGACGGCGGACACGAGGTCCATGCCGTTGACTTGCACTGTGGGGAGATAGAAGTCCCTCAATGCAATGGTGCCAAAAGATTGTCACCATGGTTTGCCGGGGCCGCTTTATCTGAACGCCCTTGAGGCACAGACTGGCTACTGCCGGCTTGCGTCTGATTTCTCAGACAATTGCACTTTAAACCTGCTGACGACAAAAAACAAGCACTCAAAAAATAAAAAATCAATCCACCGGCTGTGGTGTCTGGATAAAAACGCCGCGACAGTTGACCGCTGACGGCGTGGCCGCTTAGTCCGCTTTGACTATGTTTGGCACGCTGTCTGACGCTCGTTCGAGGACTGATTTTAGAAATGCACACTGGTCGACGGCGACCGCGCACCTTTCCAGGAGCGCTTCAGCGGGACCGTAAAGTCCGGCTCAGCAGTGCAACCGGCAGCAAGCCGACCAGCACCAGCGCCAGGGCCGGCAAAGCGGCCTCCGTCAAACGCTCGTCACGCGCCAACTGGTAGGTCACCACCGCCAGCGTGTCGCTATTGAAGGGCCGCAGCACCAGCGTGGCAGGCAGCTCTTTCATGACATCGACAAAGACCAGCAAGCCGGCGACGGCCACAGAGCGTTTCAGCAGCGGCCAATGCACGCGGCTGAGCAAGCCCATACCGGTGGTGCCGAGCATGCGAGCGCTGTCGTCCAAGCTGCTGGGAATGCGCGAATAACCGCTTTGCACTGACTGCAAGGCCACCGCGCAAAAACGCACCAGATAAGCCCAGACAATGCCCAGCGCCGTCGCCGTGACCCAGTAGCCAACGCTGGTTTGTGGCGCGACCGACTGCAGCCAACCCACCGGCAGCAGCAAGCCGACGACGATCACGGCGCCCGGCACGGCGTAGCCCAAGCTGACGAGCTGCACGGCAGCGCGGTTGAGTCCGTGGGGTCGATGGCGCAGCGCAAAGGCCAGCGTCAGCGCGATGCCAGTGGCCAGCACGGCGGTCAGACTGGCCAGCCAGACGCTGTTGAAAGACCACTGCGCAAATGACAGCCAAGACAAATCATCCCAACCAGCCTGCAGCGGCCGCAGCATGAACAGCACCGGCAGCACAAAACCAAGCGCAATAGGCAGCGCGCAAACCAACCAAGCCAAGACGGCGCGCTGGCCACGCAGGCGCGTTGGCGCGGCGTCAGCAGCGCCCGCACGATCGCCCCGCGCGCCCGCAAAGCGCATGCGCTTTTGCGCGCTCTGTTCAATCTTCAACAGCACCGCGACGAACAACAACAGCACCGTGGCCAGTTGCGCAGCGGCCATGCGGTTGTCCATGCTGAGCCAGGCTTTGTAAATACCCGCCGTGAAAGTCTGAATCCCGAAGTAACTGGAGACACCAAAGTCGGCCAGCGTTTCCATCAGCGCCAGCGCAATACCCGCGGCCACAGCGGGCCGGGCCAGTGGCAAGGCGACTTCACGAATCCGCCGCGACAAAGGTGCGCCCAACAGACGTGCCGCTTCCATCAAGTGCACCGCACGCTCTGTCAGTGCGGTACGCGCCAACAAGTAGACATACGGGTAAAGCGCGAACGTGAAAACCAGCACTGCACCGCCCAAGCTGCGAACCTCTGGCAACAGCCGGCCCTGCAAATCAAACGACGCCCGCAACCAGCTTTGGAATGGCCCGGCGTATTGCAAAAAGTCGGTGTAGGCGTAAGCCACCACGTAAGCCGGCATAGCCAAGGGCAGCAACAGCGCCCATTCAAACGTGCGGCGCCCCGGAAAATCGAACAGCGTCACCGCCGCCGCCGTCCCCATGCCTAGAACGCCAACACCCAGCGCGACAGACAGGCACAGCAACACGGTGGTGCCGATGTAATCCGGCAGCACCGTGCGACCCATTTCCCGCAAGATATCCCACGAGTGGCGATCCAGTTGCGTCCACGACAAGATGATCGCCAACACCGGCAAAGTCAGCACCAACACCAATAACAGCAGCAGCGTGGAAGGGATGAGTCGACGAAACATGAATTCCAAAAAAGAGAGGCCTGGCTTGACTGAGCGGAATGCCAAGTCAAGTGCGAATGAGAATTGTAATCATCTACAATGAAAACCATGTTTTTGAATGTCTCTCAGTTGTGCGTTCACTACGCCGGTCGGACGCACAGGGCGGTCGACAACGCATCCTTCACTTTGGCGGCTGGCGAAATTGGCGTGCTCATCGGGCCTTCCGGCTGCGGCAAAACCACGCTCTTACGCGCTGTGGCCGGTCTGGAAAAAGCCAGCGCCGGCAGCATTCGGCTGGCTGACGATGTTGTCAGCAGCCAGCAGGTTCATTTGCCGGCTGAGTCGCGCCGCATTGGCATGGTGTTTCAAGATTACGCGCTGTTTCCGCACCTCGACGTGGCGAACAACGTTGGCTTTGGCCTGCACCACCTGAAGCCCGCCGAGCGGCGTTTGCGCGTGCAAGAAGTGCTCAACTTGGTCGGTTTGAGCCACGCTGAAAGCTTGCATCCGCACCAATTGTCTGGCGGCCAGCAACAACGCGTGGCACTGGCGCGGGCCTTGGCACCGCGGCCACGGCTGCTGTTGCTGGACGAACCGTTTTCAAACCTCGACGTTGATTTGCGCGAACGCTTGGCCCATGAAGTGCGCGGTATTTTGAAAGAGGCGGGTGCGACGGCGCTGTTTGTAACGCATGACCAACTCGAAGCTTTTGCCATTGGCGACCGCATCGGCGTCATGCACGAAGGCCAGTTGCAGCAATGGGATGACGCCTACGAGTTGTACCACCGCCCAGCCACGCGCTTCGTCGCAGAATTCATCGGTCACGGTGTTTTTGCGCACGCACAAATCGAGCAAAAAGAGCAGGGCAGCGTGGTGGTGCACACGGCGCTAGGCGACCTCCTTGACACGCAAGAGTGTCCCTTACCCAACGCTTACCCAGACGGTATTTGCGACGTGCTACTGCGCGCCGACGACATCGTGCATGACGATGCAGCCCCCGTCAAAGCGCAGATCTTGCGCAAGGCTTTTCGGGGCTCAGAGTTTTTGTACACCTTGAAGCTGCAAAGCGGTGAGTCGGTGATGGCGCATGTGCCCTCACACCACGACCACGCCTTAGGCGAATGGATAGGGATTCGTGCGCAAGTCGATCACGTGGTGACTTTCCCGCGCGTGCTGGACTGAGTCTTTATTCAGCATCCCGCAAGCGCTGAACTTCGCGCTGCAAGTCTCCCGCCCAAGTGCGCCTATCGCGCCCACGCGCCAACTCAGGCGCACCCACCGTCACTTGGGCGATCAACGCGCGTGCCGTCAACGTGCGCCACATCGAGCCCAGCAGCGTGTCATCGCCGACAAAGCTTGGCGCTTGACTCACCAGGCCAGTGCGCCTGTCTATAAAGCGCAAGGCCATCGCCTGCACCGGCGCATTGGCGGTGATGGCGGCTTGAATCAAATTGGCGTGAAAAGGCAGCAGGCTCAGTCCGTCGCTGGTCGTGCCCTCAGGGAACACCGCCAGCACCTGCCCATCATGCAAATTCGCCACCATGTGGTGCAACACGCGGTGCGCGTCACGCCGGGATTCGCGCTCAATGAACAGCGTGCCTGCGCCAGCGGCCATGGTGCCTACCAGAGGCCAGCGTTTGACGTCCGCCTTGGAGACAAAACGGCAATAACCAGCGGAGTGCATCACCAAAATGTCGAGCCACGAGATGTGATTCGCCACCAGCAACACCGGCCCGGTGGCCAGTGGTTCGCCTTTGAGCACCAACTCAACGCCGCTGATGGCCAGCATTTTGCGAGCCCAGATGTTGACGTGTTGGCCCTGCTCTTCGACCGACAGCCGGTGAAAGCGCGACCGAATGATCCAGAAGCCGGCGAGCGTGTGAAAAAAGGCCCGCAACAATCGGTAGCCAAGCCTGACCAATCTCATGCCGAGTGCGCTTCGTAAGCCACTTGGCCGCCGACCAGCGTCCAGCCCACCCGTGCCGGCAACTCGTAGCCTGAAAACGGCGTGTGTTTGCCCTGGCTGCGCAAAGCGGCGGGCTCGACAACCCAGCTGGAAGTCGAGTTGAAAATGCACAGGTCAGCCACGCCGCCCTTGACCAGTTGACCCACGCTGCCTTGCAGCGGACCCAAAGCAGAGCCGAGCACACGGGCCGGTTCGCTGGTCAGCACCGCCAACGCACGCAGCAAGCCGGCGTCGCTCTCGTCACCCCATTTGCAAGCCAACCCCAGCAGCAACTCCAGCCCGGTGGCACCTGGCTCGGCTTCGGCAAAGGGCAAGGTTTTAGCGTCTTCGTCGACCGGCGTGTGGTCGGACACCAGCGCATCGACCGTGCCGTCGAGCAGGCCCAGTCGCAGGGCATCGCGGTCACGTTGCTGGCGCAGCGGCGGATCAAGCCGCATGCGGCTGTCGAAGTAACCTATGTCGGTGTCGGTCAGGTGCAAGCTGTTGATGCTGACGTCACAAGTGACCCGCAAACCATCGGCCTTGGCTTGGGCCACCAGCGCCACGCCCGCAGCGCTGCTGATACGGCACAAGTGCACCCGCGCACCGGTCACACGCATCAGCTCAAAAATCGTGTGCAGCGCGATGGTTTCAGCCGCCACCGGCACACCGCTCAGACCCAAGCGCGTGGCCAGCGGGCCGCTGGCTGCGACGCCTTTGCCCAGATGCATGTCTTGCGGACGCAGCCACACCGTGTAGTCAAAACTGGCTGCATACTGCAAAGCGCGCATCAGCACTTGCGTGTCTTCCAGTGGCACTTCAGCTTGGCTGAAACCGACGCAGCCGGCTTCGGTCAGTTGCACCATTTCGGTCAGGGCCATGCCTTGCAATCCGCGCGTCAAAGCGCCCAACGGAAAGACCCGCGACTGGTGCAATTTCTCGGCGCGAAACTTCAGCATTTCAACCAAGCCGGGCTCGTCGAGCACCGGGTCGGTGTCGGGCGGGCAGACCAAACTGGTCACACCGCCGGCGACGGCTGCGGCCAATTCACTGGCCAGCATGCCTTCGTGTTCATAGCCGGGTTCGCGCAAGCGCACCGACAAATCAACCAGCCCCGGCGCCACCACGCAGCCCGTCGCGTCAATCATTTTGTTGGGCGCGAAGTCAGCCGCTACAGCGCCAATGCTGACAATACGGCCCGCCGCAATAGCGACGTCAACGCGCTCGTCAAAGCCTGTGGCTGGGTTGATGACGCGGCCATTTTTGATGAGTAATTTCATGCTTCATTCCCAGCAACAATGCTCATGACCGCCATGCGCACAGCGATCCCGTAAGTGACCTGCGGCAAGATCACGCTTTGCGGGCCGTCGACCACCGCCGAGTCGATTTCAACCCCGCGGTTGATAGGCCCCGGATGCATGACGATGGCGTCTGGCTTGGCCAGTTGCAGTTTTTCAGGCGTCAGGCCAAAGCTCTTGAAATACTCTTGGCTGCTGGGCAGCAAGCCGCCCGACATGCGTTCGTTTTGCAAGCGCAGGGTGATCACCACGTCGGCACCCCGAATGCCTTCTTCTAGTGTGTGGCAGACCCGCACGCCCATTTCCGACATGTTGGACGGCACCAGCGTTTTGGGGCCGACCACCCGCACCTCGGCACAACCGAGTGTGGTCAGCGCATGAATGTCCGAGCGCGCCACCCGCGAATGCAGCACGTCGCCGACGATGGCCACCG
>JABMMH010000103.1 GCA_013205645.1 Polaromonas sp.
GCCGCAGGCCGGGTTCCGATCATGGCTGGCTGTGGTGCTAACTCCACCAAAGAAGCGATTGAATTAGCGCAATTCGCCAAAACGGTCGGCGCCGACTGCCAACTCCAAGTTGTACCTTATTACAACAAACCGACCCAAGAAGGCCAGTACCTGCACTTCAAAGCGATTGCCGAAGCGGTTGATCTGCCCATGGTGTTGTACAACGTTCCCGGCCGCAGCGTGGCAGACATGCTGCACCCGACAGTCATGCGGCTGACGCAGGTGCCGGGCATTGTCGGCATCAAGGAAGCCACCGGCAACTTAGAGCGCGCACAATGGCTGATCAAAGAAACCCCGGCTGATTTCGCGGTGTACTCAGGTGACGACGCGACCGCTGTGGCCCTGATGCTGTGCGGTGGTCAAGGCAATGTCAGCGTGACAGCCAACGTCGCCCCGCGCCTGATGCATGAGCTGTGCATGGCCGCAGTGGCAGGCGACGCCCGACGCGCCATGCAGATCCAACTGCAACTGTTGCCTCTGCACAAACATCTTTTTGTGGAAGCTAACCCTATTCCCGTGAAATGGGCCATGGCCCGCATGAAACTTTGTGGCCCCACCTTGCGCCTGCCCATGACGCCGCTGGAACCATCCAACGAAGCCACTGTCGAAAACGCATTGCGCGTTTGCGGCTTGATCTGATCTGAAGGAATTGACTTGAAGACTCACATGACTATTTCCAACCCACGCACACCAATGGGTTTGGCTGTTGCCGCATTGCTCGCCGGTCTCGCTCTGAGTGGCTGCACTTCGGTCAGCGACACCCTGAGTGGCGGCAAAGTGGATTACAAGTCTGCATCGACAACCAAAAGTGGCGCTGGGCTCGACGTTCCACCCGACCTCAGCCAACTCACACGCGACAGCCGTTACGTGGTTCCCGGCATGGCCGTTTCAGCCAACGCTTACCAAGTCACTCAGCCCGACAACGCCACGCCAACAGCGGCCAAATCCATAGGCGACGTCCGCGTTGAGCGCGCCGGCAACCACCGCTGGCTGGTGGTCAGCCGCCCAGTAGACAAGCTTTGGGACCCGGTGCGTGAGTTCTGGAAAGAAAGCGGTTTTCAGCTGCAAATTGAGCAAGCTGAGCTCGGCATTATGGAAACCGATTTCGCCGAAAACCGCGCAAAATTGCCGCAAGACTTCATCCGCAATACCCTTGGCAAGGTCTTCGACAGCCTGTACTCGACGGGTGAACGCGACAAATTTCGCACCCGCCTAGAGCGCACCGCCAACGGCAATACCGAAATTTTCATCAGTCACCGTGGCATGGTCGAAGTGGTCACCGGCAATGCCAGCACCGGCGGCAGCGGCTCCACCGTGTGGCAGCCCCGCCCAGCCGACCCGGAGCTCGAAGCCGAGTTTCTGCGTCGTTTAATGGTCAAGTTGGGCGTCACCCAAGAACAGTCCAAAGCCTTGGTGGCCAGTGCTGTGCCACGTCAAACCTCCCGCATTGCGTCAGTCAACGGCATTCCGGCGCTGCAAGTCGACGAAGGTTTTGAGCGCGCTTGGCGTCGCGTTGGGCTGGCTCTTGACCGTACCGGTTTCACCGTCGAAGACCGCGACCGGACGCAAGGCCTGTATTTCGTGCGCTATGTGTCACTGAACACCGACGCCAAAGAAGCCGGTTTCTTCAGCAAATTGTTCAGCGGTTCAGCAGCCCCTTCAGCGCCCCTCAAGTACCAGATTGCACTGCGCAGCAAAGACGAGTCGACCACCGTGTCAGTGCTCAATGCGGACGGCAAGCCTGAAACCTCGGTCAATGCCGAGCGCATCATCAAGGTGCTGGCGGACGACCTGAGGTAAACCGGTAACGTTCGCCGCAGGTGCTGCGCTTCAAGAATCTGGGCAGCGGCAGCACGGGCAATGCCACGCTGGTACAAGCCAGTGGCATTCGCACGGCCCGCTTGCTGGTCGACTGCGGCTTGGGGCTCAAGCAGCTCGCCCTTCGCTTGGCCGAAGCGGTCCCGTCAGAGGCCGCGCCGGTGGACGCGATTTTTATCACGCACGAACACAGCGACCACATTGGTTGCACCCGCCAGTTTGCCCAACGCCACCGGATTCCGGTCTGGATGAGCCGGGGCACCTACGAAGCCTTGGGCAGCCCCGACTTTGATGGCCTGCTGAACATCGCAGCAGACGGCCAAGCGATTGATCTCGGCGAGCTGCAGTTCACACCCTTCACCGTCCCGCACGATGCCCGCGAACCGCTGCAGTTGAGCTGCACCGACGGCAACGCCAAACTCGGCGTGCTGACCGATCTGGGCCATGCGACAGCGCATGTGCTGACGCACTTAGCCGGTTGCCACGCCTTGCTGCTGGAGTGCAACCACGACACAGACTTGCTGGCCCAATCGAGTTATCCCGCATTTCTGAAAAAGCGAGTGGGCGGACACTATGGTCATTTGTCGAATGCCGCTGCGGCGGCGGTTTCAGAGGCAATCGCCCATGCCGGGCTGAAGCACGTGGTGGCAGCCCATTTGAGTGCGCAGAACAACAGCCCAAGCTTGGCGTTGCAAGCGCTGCTCAGCAATGCGGCAAGGCTTTGGGGCGGCCCGGAATTGTCAGTCGCTCACCCGACCGAAGGAACGCACTGGATTCAGGTCAGCGCCTGAGCCAGCCAAGACGAAAAAAAGCCGCCCCGAGGAGCGGCTTTTTGGAGCAGCGAAGAATTACTTGGCGGCTGGTGCAGCAGGTGCAGCAGCTGGAGCCGAAGCGTCAGCAGCTGGAGCGACTGGAGCCGAAGCGTCAGCAGCTGGCGCTGGTGCTGGTGCAACAACTGGCGCTGGTGCTTCAACTGGGGCTTCTTTTTTACCGCAAGCGGCCAGGGCGAAAGCTGCGACGATAGCTGCCAAAACGAGTGATTTGTTCATTTTTTGATACCTTGATATATATGTAAGAAAACAATTTTTGAAGAGGTTAACTAAAACAGTTAGCCTCCCAGTTCAGGCAGGAGAATTCGAGCGCTACCAGCCCAACGCGGAAGTATATGCGGATTTACCCCCGGTTGTGAAGCGTAAAAACACAACAATTTAGAGAATCGAGCGTTTTCTGGCATTTATACAAAACTTAACCAACCGGCATCGCGCCAATCGGCAAGTAAGTTTTGTGCCGAAGCGCTGGCTTTGCGTAATTCGGCAGCACCCAGCTGCCGCTGATCCGCCAGCCGCCGCATCAGCGCCGCATCAGCGCCTTTGGCCCGGTAACTTTCACCATTGATAAAGAGGTGATGCTCGTCATACATCATCCGAGTGCGCGCATCGAGCACCAAATTGGACGCCGCACCAAAAATAGGCACACCGGTTAAATCATCACTGGGCTCATCAAACCAAACCGACGGCTTCGGCTCGGTCAGGTATTCACCCAAGGCGCATGCCAGCGCCAACGGGTCTTTCAAAGCCGATGCCACGGCTTGCCGGGCGAACTCAGTCAACTCAGCCGGCAACGCAGCCGGGTTAGCCGTGGCCAGCTGCTGCGGGTCACGGTATAGCTTGGGCGCTGCCGCAGCCTCTTCATCGTCGGCGCCAAACTCGGCCAAGCGCTGCAGCAGCGCACCCGCCAGTTCGGTCTGACTCGGCGCTCTAAAGCCAATCGAGTAGGTCATGCAAGCTTCCGGCTTGCCATCGGCAGAGAAAGCCTCTTCAGCCACGCCGTCGTGGGCATAACGCGGCGGCAAATAAAGCATGTCGCCAGCCTCAAGGACAAATTCCTCGGTTGGTGCAAAATTTTGCAGAATTTTCAGCGGCACGCCTTCCTGCAAGGTGAAATCCGCCTGTTTGCCGATGCGCCAGCGGCGCCGACCGCTGGCCTGCAACAAGAACACGTCGTAGCTGTCAAAGTGCGGCCCGACACCGCCGCCCGCGCTGGCGTAGGAGATCATCAAATCATCCATGCGAGCGTCAGGCACAAAGCGAAATTGCTGCAGCAGCGCATGCGCTTTGGCCTCGTGCATGTCAACGCCCTGCACCAGCAGCGACCAGCCGGGTTTGCTCAAGGCCGGTAGACTGCGCGGCGCAAACGGCCCAGACTTCATGCGCCAGCCCGTCGCGCCCTGCACCACCAGTCGCGACTCGACAGTCTCTTGGCCGGCCAGTTCAAACAGTTCAGGCCGACTCAGGATCGGCTTGAAACCGGGTAAGGCTTGGCGCACTAACAAAGGCTTTTTTTGCCAATGGCGGCGCATGAATTGCTGAGGCGTCAGACCGCCCAGCAGGGCTGATGATTGAGTTATATCCATGGGACAATTGTCGGATGAAAATCACCCCACAATGCGTTGTTGCCCTGAGCTGGGTCCTGAAAGACACCTTGGGCGAGGTCCTGGACGAACTCGATGAGCCGGTTGAATTCTTGCTGGGAGGCAATGACCTGCTGGCAAAAATAGAAGAAAGCTTGCAAGGCCATGAGGCCGGCGACAAGGTCGACCTGCACCTAGAACCCGAGCAAACCTTCGGCGACTACGACGAAAATTTTGTCTTTCTCGAGCCGCGCAAGCTATTTCCCGCTGAGCTAGAAGAAGGCATGACCTTCGACGGTCAAGCCCTGCCACCGGGCTGCAACCCCGAGACACCGCCGCACCTGATCTACACCGTCACCGACATCTACCCTGAGCACGTGGTGCTCGACGGCAATCACCCGCTGGCAGGCATCGCCATTCGGCTGTCGTTGGTGGTAGAGGCTGTACGCGAAGCCACCGTCGAAGAGATCGGTCAAGGCTCGCTAGGCACCAGCTTTTTCAAGCTCGAAGCCGACGACTCACCCCTGCCAGACAAAGACACGCTGCACTGAGCCTAGCCAGGATTACCGCTTCCCGGTGGAACCGTAGCCGCCTTCGCCGCGGTCGCTGGGCGCGAACTCGCTAACCACATTGAACTCGGCCTGCACCACCGGCACAATCACCAGCTGCGCGATGCGCTCCATCGGCGCTATGGTGAAAGCCACCTCACTGCGATTCCAAGCGCTGACCATCAATTGGCCTTGGTAATCACTGTCAATCAAACCGACCAAGTTGCCCAACACGATGCCGTGTTTATGACCCAAGCCTGAGCGCGGCAAGATCAAGGCGGCAAAACCTGGGTCTTCCAAATAAATGGCGATGCCGGTGGGGATGAGTTGCCAGGCGTTCGGAGCGAGCGTCAAGGGCTCGCTCAGGCAGGCGCGCAAGTCGAGGCCGGCGCTACCGGGCGTGGCGTAAGCCGGCAAGTTGTCGGTGAGGCGCGGGTCGATGATTTTGACGTCAATTTTCATGTTTGTTTTCAAAGTGTGTGGCGTCGGGCCGCCACGATGGCGACCAACTGACGCGCCAGATGTAGCTTGGAGGCACGCGGCAACTCTTGACTGCCTGCGGCATCGACCAGCAGCAGCGCATTGTCGTCTTGACCGAACGTCGCCGGCCCGATGTTACCGACCAACAGCGGCACGCCTTTTTTCAAGCGCTTGGCTTGGGCGTGGGCCAGCAAGTCATGGCTTTCTGCGGCAAAGCCAACGCAAAACAAGGCACCGCTTTGGGCCCGAGCCGAGCCGGCCACCGCCGCGAGAATATCGGTATTTTCAACAAAGGCCAGTTGAGGCGCTTCGCTGCTGCTGTCTTTTTTTATTTTTTGCACGGACGCAGCAGCCGGACGCCAATCGGCCACCGCCGCCGTGGCGATGAAAACCGTTGCAGCATCGGCGCGGGCGCTGACGGCTTCGAACATTTGCAGCGCTGATTTAACGTCTACACGGGTCACACCGCGCGGCGTTGGCAAGCTCACCGGCCCAGCCACCAGCGTCACCTCGGCACCCGCTTCGCGGGCGGCGCGAGCGACTGCAAAACCCATCTTGCCGCTGGACAAATTGGTGATGCCGCGCACCGGGTCAATCGCTTCATAAGTCGGCCCGGCGGTGATCAACACACGTTGACCCGCCAGTGACTTGGGCGCAAAAAAAGCGATCACATCGTCCAACAACTGGTCTGGCTCCAGCATGCGACCGTCACCGGTTTCACCGCAAGCCTGGAAACCGCTGCCGACGCCCAGCACCGTCGCGCCGTCGGCCTGCAACTGAAACAAATTGCGCTGCGTCGCCGGGTGCGCATACATCTCGCGGTTCATTGCCGGCGCCAGCAGCAAAGGCACGCTGTCGATGGGGCGGGCCAGGCACATCAGGCTGAGCAAGTCGTCAGCACGCCCGTGCAGCAGCTTGGCCATGAAATCGGCGCTGCAGGGCGCGATCAAGATCGCATCGGCTTCACGCGACAAATTGATGTGCGCCATGCTGTTAGCTTCGCGCTGGTCCCATTGGCTGGTGTAAACGGGCCGACCGCTCAAGGCTTGCATGGTGACTGGCGTGATGAACTGGGCGGCCGCCTCGGTCATCACCACTTGCACCGTTGCGCCCGCCTTGATCAGCGCACGACACAGTTCAGCCGCTTTGTAACAGGCGATGCCGCCAGACAGGCCCAGCACCATGTGTTTGCCCGACAAATCGCCAGTGGCGGAACTTTCGGGACTTTCTATTGCTTGAATACTCATAATGAGCAATGTACTAGATGCCGCCGCCTATAATCCACGTTTACCACCTCAGCGAACCTTCAGTTCGTCTTGACATGACCAAATTTGTCTTCGTCACCGGCGGTGTGGTGTCTTCCCTCGGCAAGGGAATCGCCTCCGCCTCACTGGCCGCTCTCCTCGAATCACGAGGCCTCAAAGTCACTTTGATCAAGCTGGATCCCTACATCAATGTGGATCCAGGCACGATGTCGCCGTTTCAGCACGGCGAGGTGTTTGTCACCGAAGACGGCGCAGAGACCGATCTTGATTTGGGCCATTACGAGCGTTTCATTGAAACGCGGATGCGCAAGTCCAACAACTTCACCACCGGCCAGATCTACAAAAGCGTGCTTGAAAAAGAACGCCGCGGCGATTACTTGGGCAAGAC
>JABMMH010000104.1 GCA_013205645.1 Polaromonas sp.
CCAAACTGATTCGAGGCAACCGATGTCAGGTTATTTGACGTGCGCTGATTGACCGGAGCCCATGCCGATGGCCCGACGCTGACGCCTAAAGTGTCTTCAAGTCCCATGACATCCTCTTGTCCGTAATCGCACACTCGCGGTATTTTTCACTTGGTCCCTTTCTTGCATCAACGCTCTCATTGGTGATCTTCGGTGTCAAAAAATCAACACCCTTCGAGCAAATTGACATCGACTTTCCAGGATGAATGCAAATGCTGTGCCTACTTTTTTCACACTCCCGCCTGCGAGCTTTGACAGCCTCGCTGCTGCTTGCTGTCTGCGCCCTGCCCGGCTTGGCATTCGCACAAGGCAATCAAGGTACTCAAGAAAAAATGCTGACTCAGGTCAAGCAATGGGTGGCTCAAACGCAAAATACAACGGCTGCTCAAGTCGAGATAGCGCCGCTGGACGGCCGCGTGCAGGTGCAGGCATGCCCAAAGCCACTGCAAATGGACCTGCCCTTTGCCTCGCGTGAGACAGTTCGGGTGCGCTGCGCGCAGCCGCCATGGCAGCTTTACCTGCGCTTGCAAGCCGGCAGTGGCCTGGCTGAAGTGACGCAAACTGGCGCCGACCCGACCGCCACCCGACAGACAGTGGTCACGCGCCACTTGATTCAGCGCGGCACGCGGCTGCAGCCGGGTATGCTGGAAGAAGTCACGCTGCCGGCGCTGGGCATGGACCCGAATGCCGTGGCCTCGCTGCAAGACTTGCTGCATGGTGAAGTGGTGCGGGACATACCGGCCGGCCAAGTGCTGCGCAGCAGTGACATTCGACGCTCCATACTGGTCAAGCAAGGCCAGTCAGCGCTGATGATGGTTGGGCAAAATACTGGTTTTCAGATCACCGTCAGGGTTGAAGCCCTGCAAGATGGCCGGATGGGCGAACAAATCCGCTTGAAAAATCCGGATTCAGGTCGATTACTAACAGGGACAGTGACCGGGCCCAATGCGGTCCGTGGACTTTGAGTTATTCACACCCATGGCCTCAAGTTTCAGAATGAGCGGCCGATACTACAGATGCGCAGTCTCGAAAAGTGACTGTCAATATCAGAAAGAGAGAGCTATATGACCGATGCCATTTCACAATATGGACGACAGGGCCAGTTAGACAGTTCTGTGCGCAGCGCGCTTGACCGGCTTGACAAAAAGGTCGCCACAGAGGCCAACGCGCCCAACCAAGCAGCTCTGGCGGCTGAGAAAAAACCGTCGGTGGCTAAACCAGGGGCTGACATGCTGATCCTGAGCGATGTGGCCAAAAAAGCCATGGATGAGCCGACGTTTGACCGCGCCAAGGTGGAGTCGATCAAAAAGGCCATTCAAGACGGTCAATACCCACTGGACTCGCGCCGCATTGCCGAGAGCTTCATGGCCATTGAGCGAATGATCCGTGACTGAAGCCACGCCTTTGACCGACGCTGAAAAAGCTGCCAAACGCGGCCGGACGACGCTCGCCCAAAAGCTGGCGGTCGAGCTTGAAGACATTTTGGGCATGGAGTTTGAGGCCTTGCAAAAGCAAGACCTTGAGCGTTTTGAACAACTGCAAGAACGCAAGACCGACCTGCTGGCTGAACTCACTCGCTTGTGCCCCGCCACACAAACACTGCAGTCTGACCCCGACTGGCAGGGCCTGCTCGACACCATGACCCGCTGCCGCGATATGCACAGGCGCAATGCCATGCTGATCGAGCGCAAACTAGAAGCCATCCGCGGCACTTTGCAAAGTCTGCAAGCCTCCGTCTCCACCAGCACAGTGGAAGTCTATGACAGGCTGGGTCAAGTGGCTCGCTTCACACGTGGCCGCGGTTATCAAGAAGCCTGATCGGCTTTTTCGTCGCCCGGGCGCATGCCTTTGAGCCAATAGACCCAACTCAAAATTACCGCCACCGTGGTGTACAGCTCTGTCGGGATTTCGTCGTCGACATTCAGACGGCTCAGCAAAGCCAACAATTGTGGGTCTTCGGACACGTAGACGCCTTGCTTACGGGCTTCTTCGACAATCATGGCTGCCACCGCGTCGTCACCCTTGGCGACGACGATCGGCACTGTGTTCGGGCCGTACTCCAGAGCGATGGCTTGCAAGCGTTGGGTCATGCAGACACATCCACCACCATGCCGCGCCCGGACGGCCGCCATTCAGCGGGTTCGGCCGGCCTGCGCCCATGAACAATTTGAAAGCTCTGCATCGACAAACCGGCGTCGACCAGCTGCTGGCCAAGTTCAGTGGCACGGCTTTCGGCTTGCCGCACCACGTCAGCCTCTACCGCCCACATGTTGAGCTCGACCCGCTCACCACTATGAAGCTGCGTTTTGAGCCAAATTTCGCCCAGCGACTGGCTGCGAGAGTGCACGTTGACAGTCAACGGGGGTTTCTTGCCGCCTTGCCTTGGGGCACGCCTGAAGACCAGTTCGACCGGTTCAGAATCGTAAAAAGGAAGCACCATGCGCATCAGCATTTCGCGTTGGTTCTGAGCTTGCACTGCTTGCACCTGCGAGGCCTCGAGATCGTCAACAGCGCGTTGAATTCCACCGATTTTGGTGCCGTCTTCGTCAGACTCGCCGCGCTCCATGGCCGTCATCAAACGCCGAAGCAATTGCTTGGGGTCAGCGGCCGGTGGCGCCATGCCGCGGGCCAGCCAGACTTCTGCACCCATGCCAGCCGCCACAAACTGGCTCAAGGCTTGCGGTGTGAGTTGCGCCATAGACAACTGCATGCCGCGCCACTGAGACTGCAAGTCGGGTCGAGGGACGGTTTGCAGCAGTGACTCTAGGTTGCCGGGTTGAAACAGTTTGGCCAACTCAGGCTGACCCGCTGGTCGAAATAGCAGGTTCGCCACGCTGGAAATCAAACTCGCCGCAGCAGGCAGAGACGGCAGCGTTGTCAACGCTGTCGAAGCGCCGTTGGCCGGCAACAGCTGCAAGTTCCAGGGGCCGCTGGGTGATGCAATGACCCGCATGCTCAGCGTGTGCCCTTCAGGCCAAGGCGATGGTCGCGGCAACTCCAGCAACCTGCCACGCAGCAACAAGGCCATGTCACCGCTGCCACGGGCCTGCACAGTGGCCGGCACGATGTCACCGTCTTTGAGACCCAGTTCACGCGCCGC
>JABMMH010000105.1 GCA_013205645.1 Polaromonas sp.
ATCTCGCTGTCCTGCAACCACGTGTTGGCAATGTTGTTGCCGTCGCCGACCCAGGCAACGGTCTTGCCTTTGATCGAACTGCGGTGTTCGATGTAGGTAAAGATGTCAGCCAGAATCTGGCAGGGATGAAACTCATTGGTCAGGCCGTTGATGACGGGCACGCGTGAGTGCTCGGCAAAGCGTTCGATCTTGGTCTGCTCGAAGGTTCGGATCATCACCAAGTCCACCATGCGACTGATGACTTTGGCGCTGTCTTCAATCGGCTCGGCGCGTCCCAATTGGCTGCCTTCGGTGGTGAGGTTGACGACCGTGCCGCCCAGTTGGTACATGCCGGCTTCAAAACTCACACGGGTGCGGGTCGAGGCTTTTTCAAAAATCATGACCAGCGTGCGGTCAATCAAGGGCTGGTGCTTGTCGTAAGCCTTGAACTTTTTCTTGATCAGGGCGGCCCGCTCAAACAAGTAGGCGTAGTCGCTGGCGTTCAGGTCACTGAACTGCAGGTAATGTTTGATCGGCAGGGGGGTGTTGGTGTTCATGCCTTTTCCTTCAGCAGTTGATGGATGAGCGGGCACAAAATGCTGACCACTTCGTCGGCTTCGTCGGTGGTCATGATGAGCGATGGCACGAGGCGGATGACCGTGTCAGCGGTGACGCTGATGAGCAGGCCGTTGGCGGCGCAACGCTCCACCAACTCGCTGCAAGGCAGGGTCAACTCAACGCCCAGCATCAAGCCACGACCCCGGATTTCTTTCAAGCCGGGCAGGCCGCCCAGCTCGCGCGTCAGTGCAGCTTTCAGGTGGTCGCCGACCTTCACGGCGTTGGCCAGCAAACCGTCTTCTTCCATGATGCGGATGGTTTCCACACCGGCACGCATGGCCAGCGGGTTGCCGCCAAAGGTGCTGCCATGGTTGCCGGGTGCAAAAATATGCGCGGCTTTCGGCCCGACCACCACCGCGCCCACCGGCACGCCTGACCCCAGGCCTTTGGCCAGCGGCATCACGTCTGGCTTGATGCCGGCCCATTGGTGCGCAAACCATTTGCCGGTGCGGCCCATGCCGCACTGCACCTCGTCGATCATCAGCAGCCAGTCTTGTTCGTCGCACAGCTGACGCACTTGCTGCAAGTAGGACGTGTCAACAGGATTGACGCCGCCTTCACCCTGGATGGCTTCCACAAATACCGCCACCACATTGGGGTTGCCAACAGTGGCCTTTTTCAGCGCCTCGATATCGTTCAGTGGTACACGTACAAAGCCTTCCACCAGCGGGCCAAAGCCTGCCTGCACCTTGGCGTTGCCGGTGGCGCTCAGCGTGGCAATGCTGCGGCCATGAAAAGCTTTTTCATAGACCACGATTTCAGGCTTGTCTATGCCTTTGTCGTGGCCGAATTTACGGGCCAGCTTGAGGGCGGCTTCATTAGCCTCCAGCCCGGTCGAGCAGAAGAACACATTGGTCAGCCCCGACAGTTCGACCAGCTTCGCTGCTAGCGCTTCTTGCAGTGGGATATGGTAATAATTCGAGGTGTGGATCAGCTTGCCGATCTGCTCCTGCAAGGCTGGCACCAGCTTGGCGTGGTTGTGGCCCAGCGTGTTGACGGCAATGCCGCCCAGCGCATCCAAATAAGCCTTGCCGTTGATGTCCCAGACCCTGCAGCCCTGACCATGTGAGAGGGCCAGCGGCAGACGGCCGTAAGTGTTCATGACATGTGGGGATGTAGCTTCTACGGCGACGGGAATGGCAGCGTTCATGGCAGACGGGACTTTCGCTTAAAACTGGAAGATTGATTTTAGGCGCAGACTGCGGCGCTTCTATGACAGCTGCGCTCGTGCCAGCTTCAGTCTTATATAAGATAGAATCGTTGTGCGGTGCAGCATAGTCCGGACACCCCGGCTCATGTA
Source organism: Polaromonas sp. (assembly GCA_013205645.1). Taxonomy (GTDB): domain Bacteria; phylum Pseudomonadota; class Gammaproteobacteria; order Burkholderiales; family Burkholderiaceae_C; genus Polaromonas. Next base: position 1,898 of record JABMMH010000105.1, read on the forward strand.
CCGCCTCAACAGGTCCTACAAGCAGCCTTTACCGATGGTCTCCAGCAGCGCCAAAGAAATCTTTATCCAGGGTCTGACCCTCGAGGGAAAAACCTTCCGCCCCAGCGATTGGGCTGACAGGTTGTGTGGCGTGATGAGCCAATTCAGGCCCGGTGGTCCGCAACCCGGCAGTCACCTGACTTACTCGCCTTGGTGTGTTCCCACCCTGGTCAACGGCGTCAAGTGCGTCGTTGTCAACAGCGAACTGCGTGAGGCCGAACCCATGGCTTGGGACTTCGCCCTGAACTTCGCCAAAGACAATGCCTTGCAAGTCGCAGAAGCCTGTTTATTGCCCGACGCGCCTAAATCCAAAACCTAAAAACCACTGCAAGCGACTCGTCAGCACTACTTCTGATTCACAGACTTTCGTGGCGGGCATGAAAAAACCGCCCTGAGGCGGTTTGATCACTTTGCTGCAGCGCACCCTACAAAACGGCGGACGTCACTTGCGTGGCATCCGGGCGATTTGCCTAATGAATTAGGCGGCTTTCAGGGCCAGGGCTTTCACCTTGGCGGACAGACGGCTCTTGTCACGAGCAGCCTTGTTTTTGTGGAAGATGCCCTTGTCGGCGATCGTGTCCACAATGCTCTGCGCCTTGGCGAAGAGTTCTGCAGCTTTGGTTTTGTCACCGGTCAAAACGGCTTTTTCAACGTTTTTAACAGCAGTGCGGTATTTCGAACGCAGCGAGGTGTTCGCAGCATTCAGTTTGACGTCTTGACGAACGCGTTTACGGCCTGAAGCAAGGCGGGGGTTTTTTTTCTTGGGTTTGGCGGTGGCCATATATAAATTCCTTTAATCCTGGGGAGGAGTCTGTGGATGATGCAGCAAGCCAAAGATTATATGCCACGCTGATTGTTCGCCCCCGCACTCATCTCTGCGGGAATTTCGTCAGCCCTTAAACTCCTGCTGTGTCACTTTTCAAAGCCGCCTCTACTGTCTCCCTGCTCACGCTGGTGTCTCGCATCACCGGGCTGGCGCGTGAACTGCTGATCGCCTCGACTTTTGGCGCCAGTGCCATGACGGACGCTTTCAATGTGGCGTTTCGTATTCCTAATTTGTTCAGGCGCATGTTTGCCGAAGGTGCCTTCAGCCAAGCTTTTGTGCCGGTGCTGGCTGCTACCAAAGCGAGTCACGGGGAGGACGCCACGCGTTTGCTGATTGACCGAGTCGCCAGCTTGCTGGTCTGGGTGTTGCTGTTGACCTGTGTGCTGGGGGTGGCTGCAGCGCCGCTGCTGGTCTGGGCGATGGCCAGCGGTTTGCAACAAGACCCGCGCGGATTCGACGCGGCGGTCGTCATGACGCGCTGGATGTTTCCCTACATCGGCTTTATGTCGTTGGTGGCCTTGTCGGCTGGCGTGCTCAACACCTGGAAGCGCTTTGCCGTGCCAGCCGCCACACCGGTGCTGTTGAATCTGAGCATGATCGCTGCCGCTTGGTTCGGCGCGCCTTGGCTGAAAACGCAAGGGATTGAGCCGGTCTATGCGCTGGGTGCTGGTGTCATGGTCGGCGGCATGCTGCAGCTTGCCGTGCAGATTCCGGCGCTGCTTCGGCTGGGTTTGCTGCCCAAGCTCCGTCTGGGCGTAACGGGAGTGCGCACGGCTTGGAGCGATCCAGCCACGCGCAGCATTGCCAAGCTGATGTTGCCGGCCTTGCTCGGCGTCAGCGTGGCGCAAATATCGCTGCTCATCAACACCCAAATCGCCTCGCACTTGCAAGCCGGCAGCGTCAGTTGGCTGACCTATGCCGACCGCTTGATGGAGTTTCCGACGGCCTTGCTCGGTGTCGCCCTGGGTGTTGTGCTGATGCCGCAACTCGCCGGTGCCCGCGCCGCGAACGACACGCAAAAATACTCCGCCATGCTTGATTGGGGCTTGCGCTTGGTGGTCTTGCTGGCCGTCCCCAGCGCAGTGGCCTTGCTGACGTTTGCACAGCCTATGGTGGCCACGCTGTACCACTACGGCGCGTTCACGGACGCCGATGTGCTGCAGACCACGCACGCGCTCATGGGTTACGGCTTGGGCTTGCTCGGGCTGGTCGCCATCAAGGTCTTGGCCCCTGGTTTTTACGCCAATCAAGACATCAAGACCCCAGTGCGCATCGCCATCGTGGTGCTGATCCTCACGCAATTGCTCAACCTCGTGCTGGTGCCGTATTTCCAGCACGCCGGCTTGGCTCTGGCGATTGGCATTGGTGCGCTGATCAATGCGGGCTGGCTGCTGATTGGCCTGATCCGCCGCGGCAGTTACCAGCCGCTGCCGGGCTGGGGCCGTTTTGGGCTGCAGGTTGTTTTTGCCAGTGCGTTGCTGGCTGCCTTTTTGTGGTGGGCTGCCAGCGCTGTGAGCTGGACGGGCATGCGCAGTCTGTACGGCCAGCGCATAGGCTTGTTGACATTGGTCTTGTTGGGTTCCGCCGTGCTTTATTTCACCACCTTGCGGGCCACCGGCCTGAAGGTACGCAAGCTGTTTGGGCGCTGAGCGTCCAGCCCTGAAAAAATGCCATAAAGCCGTCGCCGGCGGCTTGGCTTGACTTGTGACAAAGTAGCGCCATGCAATTGAAATTAGAAGTCCCGTCCCCGCTGCAATATTTTTCGAGTTTGGTGCAAAGCGACGAGCACTTTCCGCTGCTTGAAGCCGCCGTCAGCTTGGCTCAAGACGAATACCCTGAGCTGGACGTTGAGCAAGTGCTGGGCGAGGTGGACCAGCTGCTGGCCCGCTTGAAACGGCGCCTGCCACCTGGCGCCTCTGCCTTGCAAAAGTTGCGGGTGTTGAACCAGTTTTTCTTTCGCGACCTCAACTTTGGCGGCAACGTCAACGACTATTACGATCCCGATAACAGTTTTCTCCATGCGGTGCTGCAAACTCGCCGCGGCATTCCGATCACGCTGGCGGTGGTGTGGCTGGAGTTGGCGGTAGGCTTGGATTTGAATGCGCGCGGTGTGGCCTTTCCCGGCCACTTCATGGTCAAGGTGAATTTGCCCAAAGGGCAGGTCGTGATCGACCCCTTCACCGGCCAATCGCTGAGCCGGGAAGAGTTGTCTGAGCGCTTGGAGCCGTTTCGCCAGCGTCATGCGCTGTCCGATGATTTCGAGGTGCCGATCGGTCTTTACCTGCAAGCTGCAGCACCGCGCGACATCATCGAGCGCATGCTCCGCAACCTCAAAGACATTCACAAAATGCAGGAAGACTGGTCACGGCTGATCGCTGTCTTGGATCGTCTCTTGGTGCTGCATCCAACGGCTTGGACTGAGCACCGCGACCGCGGTTTGGCTTTGGCCGAACAGGGCGAGTTGGAGCGTGCTTTGCTTGATTTGGAAATGTATTTGGCACACGCCGAAGACGCGCTCGACCTGGATGAAGTGGCCGATCGATTGGCTGATTTGCGCCGCGCTTGCGGCTGAGCTTCAGACTTGTGCTGATGTGTAAAGTATCTTGACCCTTGTTGACAGGAGGCGTAATTTCAGGACAAGTGCAGCTATTTTGGTCTGTACCGGTCCGTTGAAGGTCTTCAACCTTTCGCTGGTCATAACAACATTTTTCGAGGATATATCCAAATGAACTCATTTAAACGCCTGGTTGCTTCCCTCTTGATTGCCAGTACTTCTTTGATGGGCTTGCCAATGATGGCGCACGCGGGTCTGGTGACGACTGAAGAAGTCGCTGCCGTGCCATCCGCTTTGGCCGAGAGCAATCGCGACAAAGTCACGGCATTTTTGAGCCGTGATGATGTCCGCGCTGAGCTTGAAGGTCAGGGCGTCAGCAGCGCTGCAGCCACTGAACGTGTGCACGCCATGACGGATACTGAAGTGGCTCAGTTGGCCTCGCGCGTTGACCAAGCCCCTGCCGGTGCTGGCGTGATCGGTGTCATCTTCACCGTCTTCATCGTCTTGCTGGTCACCGACATCATGGGCCTGACCAAAGTCTTCCCATTCACCCGATCGGCTCGATGAACGGCAGTGAGAGCCGCTCGTTCCAATGGAACCCCGCCAAGGCGGGGTTTTTCGTTACGCTCGTGCTCATTCTGTCCGGCTGCGCGACGCCTCAAGTGAGCCAACTCGCGCGCGACTTTCCCATCTCAACAAGTGGAACGGCAGGCACAGCCGCAGTTGAGGGTTCCAGTGCGGCGGCGATTCAGCCCAAATTTGCTTTGCCGAAAGTTGCCAGCGTTCCGGGCGTGCCGTTTTTCCCCCAAGATGATTTTCAGTGCGGCCCCGCCGCATTGGCCATGCTAGCGCAACACGCCGGCGTGAACGTACTGCCCGACGAGCTGACCGAGCAGGTCTACGTGCCCGGTCGACAAGGCTCTTTTCAGGTCGAAATGCTGACGGCCACCCGGCGCCAAGCGCTGGTCGCGTACACGTTGCAGCCGCAACTTGAAGACTTGCTGCGCGAGGTTGCCAGTGGCAACCCGGTGCTGGTCTTTCAAAACCTTTCGTTGCAGGTGTACCCGATCTGGCACTACGCCGTGGTGATTGGTTTTGATCGTGCGCGCAACACGGTCGTGCTGCATTCTGGCGTGACTGAGCGGTTGGAGATGTCGCTGTTCACGTTTGAAAGAACTTGGGCTCGCGGTGAGCATTGGGCCATGGTGGCCTTGCCGCCAGAGCGTTTGCCTGCCACCGCGCAGGCTGAACGCTTCACGGCTGCAGCGGCCGGGCTGGAAAGGGTGCAGCCAGCCGCCGCGCAGGTGGCTTATAGGACTGCTCTGAAGGCTTGGCCCGGCCAACGCGCCGCCATGATCGGTTTGGGCAATGCCGCTTATGCCTTGGGGCAAAAAGAAGAGGCCGCAGCCCGCTTTGAATCAGCTACCCAAGCGCATGCTGACTTTGCCGATGCTTGGAACAATCTGGCACAAGTCCGGCTGGAGCAGGGGCGTTTGCCAGAGGCTGCCGAAGCGATCAAGCGGGCCGTGCAGATTGGCGGCCCGCGTGCTGAGCGCTACAGCAACTTGCAGGAAAAAATCCTAGCGAAACTTAAATCGCCAGCGTCAGCGCAGAGACCTTAGCTGACGACGACCGCCGCGCCTTCACCGCGTGCGGCGATCACGCCGATCTCAAAGACTTTCTCGCCGGCTTCGTGCAGCATTTGCGCGGTGGCTGCGGCGTTGGCGGCGTCGACCACCACCACCATGCCAATGCCGTTGTTGAAGGTGCGGTTCATTTCAAAGTCGGAGATGGCGGCGGTGTTTTGCAACCAGGCAAACAGCTCGGTTTGTGGCCAGCTGCCTTTGCGCAGATGAGCTGCCATGCCTTCAGGCAACACGCGTGGAATGTTCTCCAGCAAGCCGCCGCCGGTGATGTGGGCCAGTGCCTTGATCGGATGCGCCGCCAATGCTGCCAGCACGTTTTTAACGTACAGACGCGTCGGTTCCATCACCGCTTCTTTGAAAGGCTTGCCGTCCAAGGTGGCGGGCAGCTGATCGCCAGCGCGCTCAATGCACTTACGCACCAAGCTAAAACCGTTTGAGTGCACGCCGCTGGAAGCCAGGCCGAGCACCACATCGCCTGCAGCAATGGTCTGGCCGGTCAAGATTTTGGATTTTTCAACCGCACCGACCGCGAAGCCGGCCAAGTCGTATTCACCGTCCGGGTACATGCCTGGCATCTCAGCGGTTTCGCCGCCGATCAAGGCGCAACCCGACAACTCGCAACCGCGTGCAATGCCGCCGACCACCGCTGCGGCGGTGTCAATGTCGAGCTTGCCGCAGGCGAAGTAGTCCAGAAAAAACAGCGGCTCGGCACCTTGGACCAGCACGTCATTGACGCTCATGGCCACCAAGTCAATGCCGACGGTGTCGTGCATTTGCCATTCAAACGCCAGCCTTAGCTTGGTGCCCACGCCGTCGGTGCCGCTGACCAGTACGGGTTCTTTGTAGCGCTTGGGCACTTCAAACAGCGCGCCAAAGCCGCCAATACCGGCCAAAACGCCTTCGCGCATGGTCTTTTTGGCCAAGGGTTTGATGCGTTCGACCAAGGCGTCGCCTGCGTCGATGTCAACGCCGGCGTCTTTGTAGGAAAGTGGGGATTGGCTCATGCTGATGAAATTGGTTGTCGCCGGCCCGGGTGGCGGCGTGGCTGTTGGCTAAAGGTCAGGCCCGTTAATTACAGTAACAAGCCCGATAGAATCGAAGACAAGATTCTAAGGGCTTCCCCTTTTCCGACTTTATGCCGCTCATACCCTTTTCAAAACGCGCCGCTGCCGCCCGACTGGCATGAAGCAGATTGCATTGGATATTGGCCTGGCTTCAGCGCCATCATTCGACAATTTCTTCGCCGGTCCGAACGAGGCGGCTCTCAGGCACCTGCAACTCTGGGCAGGCAACAGCCTGCGCTCACCCGTGCCCACCTATTTATGGGGCGAAGCGGGCAGTGGCAAAAGCCATTTGTTGAAAGCCTTTGCCGAAGTGCTCTGCGAGCAAGGCGCGACGGTTGGCTGGATCGATGCGTCGGTGCTGGATCCACCTGAGTTTGACGAGCGCTGGGTCGCCGTCCTGATGGACGATTGCCATCTTTATACCGCCGTTCAGCAGCAGGCTGCCTTCAACTGGTTTGTCAACGCCATGAGTGCGGCCGATGGCCAGCCGCGTTGCGTGCTGGCGGCAGGCGCCTTGCCGCCGGCTGATTTGGCCTTGCGTGAAGACCTGCGCACCCGCCTCGGCTGGGGTCATGTGTTTGCGCTGCACGCGCTGACCGACGCCGAGCGCCGCGCCGTGCTGCGCCAAGAAGCCGATGCCCGCGGCATTTTTCTGGGTGACGAGGCGATGGACTTCATCCTCAGCCGCTTCTCCCGCGACCTCGGCAACCTGATGCAACTGCTAGACCAGCTCGACGGCTACTCCTTACAAACCCAGCGCGCCATCACCATTCCGCTGATCAAATCGATGCTCGACAACCAATGACAAAAGTAGCCCTGTTTGACCTCGACCACACGCTGATCCCGATGGACTCCGACTTCCAGTGGGGCGAGTTCACGCTGTCTTTGGGCTGGTGCGACAGCACGGAGTTCAAGCTGCGCAACACCGAGTTCTACGAACACTACAAAGCCGGCACCATGGACATTCATGCCTATGTGCGGTTCGCCACACTGGCCATGCGCCAGCAGGGTGCGGCCAAGTCGGCCGAGGCGCATGTCGCCTTCATGCAGACGGTGGTGCAAGCGGCCATTCAGCCGCAAGCGCTGGCGTTGGTGCGAGCCCATCAGGCGGCGGGTGACTTGGTCGTCATCGTCACCGCAACCAACGAATTCGTCACCAGGCCGATTGCCGATGCGTTTGGTGTGCCCGATCTGATCGCCGTGCAACTGGCCCGCGATGCGGCGGGTGAATTGACCGGTGAGATCGCGGGCGTACCGTCGTTTCGAGAAGGCAAAGTCACTCGGGTCGAGGCTTGGTTGAAAGATCGCCAGCTTGACTGGCAAAGCACTGAAACGGTTTTTTATTCGGACTCGATCAACGATCTGGCCCTGCTTGAAAAGGTCACCCATGCGGTGGCCACCAACCCTGACGCGGCCCTGCGGGCTGTCGCCACTGAGCGCCAATGGCGCATACTTGAGCTGTTCACTTAGCATTTCATGATCAAAAAATTCATCGACAAGCTGTTCGGCAAGACTGCCAACACGCCAGCAGGCGCCTCGCGCGCTAAAAAATCGCCTTACGGCAAACGCCTTGAAGTCGGCCCCAAAGAGCACGGCATTGACCCCGCCTTGGTCGACGAACGCGCCATGGACGTGGTGCGCACGCTCAAAGACGCGGGTTACGAAGCCTATATCGTCGGCGGCGCCGTGCGTGACTTGCTGGTGGGCCTGCGTCCAAAAGACTTCGACGTTGCGACCAACGCCACCCCAGAACAGGTCAAGCCGCTGTTTCGCCGGGCCTTCATCATTGGCAGGCGCTTTCGGATTGTTCACGTTATTTACGGCCGCGGCCGCGAGCATGAAGTGATTGAGGTGTCCACCTTCCGTGCCAATCTCGACAGCAGCCAAGCCGAGCAGGTCGGCGGCAATGAGCGCACCAGCAAGAGCCAACTCGCCGGCATGAAACACGCCGTTGATTCCTCAGGCCGGGTGCTGCGCGACAACGTTTGGGGCTCGATGGAGCATGACGCCGCGCGCCGTGACTTCACCATCAACGCCATGTATTACGACCCCGAAACACACATCGTGGTCGACTACCACAACGGCATTCGCGACTCCAAAAAACGCATTCTGCGCATGATCGGTGACCCGGCCACGCGCTACCGCGAAGACCCAGTTCGGATCATCCGCGCCGTGCGTTTTTCGGCCAAGCTGAGCGCGTTGGGCTTCAAGTTTGAAGACAAAACCGTGGCGCCGCTGCGCGACATGTGTGCCTTGTTGGCCGACGTGCCGCAGTCCCGTTTGTTCGACGAAATGCTCAAGCTCTTGCAGACCGGCCATTCGCTGGCCAGCATCGAGCAGCTCAAAGTATTGGGTTTGGGCACTGGCATTTACCCGCTGCTCGACATCGTGGTTGAGAGCGCCGACGAACCCTTTTTGAAACTGGCACTGCAAGACACCGACCGCCGCGTCGGCGAAGGCAAGCCGGTGGCACCGAGCTTCTTGCTGGCCTGCGTGCTGTGGACTGATGTGCGCGAAGGCTGGGCCCGCCGTTGCAAGCGCGGTGAACACGTGATGCCGGCGCTGCAAGACGCGATTGACGACGCCTTCAACGCCAAGATTGGCGATGTCTCTGGCCGTGGCAAGCTCGGCATCGACATGCGCGAGATCTGGAGCATGCAGCCGCGCTTTGAAAAGCGCACCGGCAGCTCACCCTATTCGATGTTGGAGCAGCCGCGCTTTCGCGCTGGCTTCGACTTTTTGCGGCTGCGGGCGCAGACCGGCGAGATCGACACCGAGTTGTCTGAGTGGTGGGAAAAATTCAGCACCGCCTACGACGACGAGCGTCACGAGATGGTCGAGCAGGTGCGTCTGGCTCAGCAGCAAAAGCCGCAGACACCGCGCACGCGTGTCAAGCGAGTCGATGCAGATCGGCCAGCACTAGCCCTTGGCCGTGAGCGAGAAGCTTCAGCCGTTCTGGAGTCCAGCGAAGACCCAGAACCCGGTGAGATGGGCGATGCCGCACCGGCTAAAAAACGCCGCCGTCGCCGCAAGCCGGTGAATCGCGAGGGCGGTGCCGCCGTGGCCAGCCCGTCTTCCGACAGCTCGGCTGAACACTGACTCTGAAAGGTCGGCGATGGCTGAGGTCACGGCGTACATCGCCATTGGCGCGAACTTAGGTGAAGCTCAGCGCAGCGTGCAGCAGGCCATGCAGGCCTTGGGCCAATTGCCACTGACGCGGTTGTTGGCATGCTCCAGCCTGTACCGCACCGCACCGATTGCCAGCGACCCGTTGCAACCCCAACCGGCCACCGGCCCGGACTACATCAATGCTGTCGCCGCGATAGCCACCGGCTTGACCGCGCCCGACCTGCTGCTGCATTTGCAAGCCCTGGAGCTGGCCGCTGGCCGAGAGCGCCCGTACCCCGATGCGCCGCGCACGCTGGACCTCGACATCTTGTTGTACGGTAGCGCTCAGATCAATACAGCCCACTTGGTGATTCCACATCCGCGCATGGCGCAGCGCGCTTTTGTGCTGGTGCCGCTGGCAGAGATGGCACCGTCGCTGGTGTCTGCTGCGCAGTTGGCAGCAGTCGCTGATCAGACGATTGAAAAGCTGCTGCCTGCAACTCCCTGACGGCGCCTCCTTAAGGTGCCAGTCGCTCGCGCAACCAGCCGCTGTCTTGCTGCGTATATCGCAGACGATCATGCAAGCGGCTGGGCCGACCTTGCCAAAACTCCCAGCGCTCAGGCAGCAGCCGATAGCCGCCCCAGTGCGGTGGCCTGGGTGGTTGCAGCAAAAACTTGGCCGCGTACTTGGCCGCATTCGCCACCAACACCGCGCGCCCTGAAATCACCTGGCTTTGCGGGCTGGCCCAAGCGCCGATACGCGAGTCCAGCGGCCGGCTGTTGAAGTAGGCGTCACTCTCTTCCTCCGCTATTTTCTCAACCCGGCCTTCGATGCGCACCACCCGCTCCAGCTCGACCCAATGGAACTGCAAAGCCGCCTGCGGATTGGCCGCCAGTTGCTGGCCTTTGCGGCTGTCGTAATTGGTGAACCAGACAATGCCGCGCGAGTCGAGTCCCTTGATCAGCACAATCCGCGTCGACGGCCTCTGCTGGCTGTCGACCGTGGCCAAGGTCATGGCGTTCGGTTCAGGCACTTGCGCGCTGATGGCTTGGTCCAGCCATAGACTGAACTGTTGCTGCGGGTCAGCGTGCGAGGCGGTTTCATGGAGTTCGGCGCTTTCGTAGCTTTTGCGCAAGTCAGCCAGAGGAGGGGTAGAACGGGTCATGAACACAATTGTGACCGCTTCATTCAAGCCGGTAACAAAGGCCGGTTAATCCACGGGCCTGTTGTTTGGGACCAAGGCACTTCAGGAGGCCAACGTCTATGCTCAATGAGTTCTTTCTCATTCACTCTGGATTCTTTCAATGGCCATCCTCACTGTCAATATCAACGGCAAAGACACCCCCGTCAATGCCGACGCATCCACCCCGATTTTGTGGGCTCTGCGGGACACCCTCGGCATGACCGGTACCAAGTTCGGCTGCGGCGTTGCGATGTGCGGCGCCTGCACCGTGCACCTGAATGGCTCGGCCATTCGTTCTTGCGTGACGCCGCTGTCGGCTGCGGTGGGTCAAAAAATCACCACCATCGAAGCGCTGGCCAGCGACCCGACTGGCAAGGCCGTGCAAGACGCTTGGGTCAAGCACGACGTCGCCCAGTGCGGCTACTGCCAAAGCGGTCAAGTCATGAGCGCCACCGCCTTGCTCAAGACCAACACCAAACCCACCGACGCTGACATCGACGCGGCCATGGCCGGCAACATTTGCCGCTGCGGCACTTACGTGCGGATTCGCGCCGCCATCAAAGGCGCCGCAGTGGCGCTGGCTTGAAAGAAATCAATATGTACATTCCAACCAACCCAGCCAGCTTGACCAATCAATTACCGAAAGGCCTGCAGAGCAGGTTGCGCAAAGCGCAAGGCACGACTCAAGCCGAAGCCACTGCCGGCGTGCCGCGCCGCAGCTTTTTGAAGCTGGCCAGTGCCAGCGGTTTTTCACTCGGCATTTTCCCGGTGCTGGCGCAAGCGCAAAGCGCCGCTTCGCCCACCGCTGCCGCCAGCAGTCTGAAGCCGACACAACAGCCTTCGGCCTTCGTCAGCATTGCGCGTGACGGCGCTGTCATGGTCACCATCAACCGGCTTGATTTTGGGCAGGGCGTGCAAACCGGTTTGCCGATGATCTTGGCTGAAGAGCTGGACGCCGATTGGGCCATGGTGCACAGCCAGCATGGCAATGCAGACGCGGCGTATGTCGACCCGGCCATGGGCATCCACATCACCGGCGGTTCCGGTTCCATCAAAAATTCATACACCCAGTACCGTGAACTCGGGGCCCGCACTCGCGCCATGCTGGTCTCGGCTGCTGCCGCCCCATGGGGTGTGCCCGCG
>JABMMH010000106.1 GCA_013205645.1 Polaromonas sp.
ACGGCGGTAAAACAGTTGTGATGGTCGGCGACGGCGTCAACGACGCACCTGCTTTGGCTGCAGCCGATATCGGCATGGCCATGGGCACTGGCACGGACGTGGCGATGCACGCGGCCGGCGTGACGCTGATGCGCGGCGATGTCTCGTTGGTCGAAGGGGCGTTGGATATTTCACACCGCACGGTGATAAAAATCCGGCAAAACTTGTTCTGGGCTTTTGCCTATAACGTGGCCGGCATTCCGCTGGCGGCCTTGGGCTATTTGAACCCGGTGCTGGCGGGTGCGGCCATGGCGCTGTCAAGTGTCAGCGTCATGGCCAATGCCTTGCTGCTCAAGCGTTGGCGGCTCAAGCAGGTGCCGCGCCGTTCAGGCGAGGCGGATCAGGCCAACGTTGGGTAGTCTGTGTAGCCTTTGACGCCACCACCGTAAAAGGTGGTTTGGTCTTGCGCGTTCATAGTCGCGTCTTCACGCAGGCGACGCACCAAGTCAGGGTTGGCGATGAACGGCCGGCCAAAGGCAATCAGATCGGCGCCGTCGGCAGCCGCTTTTTCAGCCAATGCTTTGTCGTAACCGTTGTTGACCATCCAAGCACCTTTGCCACCGGCGATGCGGTAAGCGCTCTTGAGTGCGGCGTAATCAAACGGCCGATCTGCCATCTCACGTGGACCGCCGGTAGAGCCCTCAATCACGTGGATATAGGCTAAGTTGAGTGATGCCAGTTGACGCACCACGTACTCGAACAGCGGCTGCGGATCGGTGTCGTGCACATCGCCAGCCGGTGTCACCGGTGACAGGCGAATGCCGGTACGGCCGCCACCAATTGCGTCGGTCACTGCACGCACGATTTCGAGCGTTAGACGCGCACGGTTCTCAATGCTGCCGCCGTGATCATCGGTGCGCTGGTTGCTGCCATTTTTCAAAAATTGGTCAAGCAAGTAGCCGTTGGCGGCATGGATTTCGACGCCGTCAAAGCCGGCCGTTTCAACGGCGTTGCGGGCGGCAGCCTTGAAGGTGTGCACGAGACTTGGCAGTTCCTCGGCGCTGAGTGCGCGCGGCTCGGAGGTGTCTACAAACGTTGGCACGCCGTCTTTGATGAGCACGGTTTTGGCCTTGGCGGTGATGGCCGATGGCGCGACGGGTGCGCCGTTGTCAGGCTGCAGGTCGGTGTGTGAAATGCGGCCAACGTGCCAGAGCTGGACAATCATCTTGCCGCCAGCTTGGTGCACGCTGTCGGTGATTTTTTTCCAGCCATCAAGTTGCTCGCTGCCATACAGGCCGGGCACGTCAGAGTAGCCTTGGCCTTGCTGGCTGATGGCAGTGGCTTCTGAGATGATCAGACCGGCCGTGGCGCGCTGTGTGTAGTACTCGACCATGAGCGGTGTGGGTGTCGCGTCAGGCGCGCGGTTGCGCGTCAGCGGTGCCATCACGATGCGGTTGGCGAGGTTGATGTCGCCGACTTGGATGGGCGTGAAAAGAGAGGTCATGGAAGATCCTTGTTATTGTTGAAGAAGGGTTGAAGAGAGAAAAATGAGCAGTGCTGTGTGAGAACACCAGCAGCAGAAAAGACAGCGATGTGATGACAACGCGCCCGAAAAATCGACCTCATTTAAGCCATTGATGCTAGCGCTTTCTGGATAGACTTGCTCGACACAGGACGGCTTTGCGTGGCTATCGGACTGGTCCTACAAGGCTTGGGGCGTGTCCCTGATTTGCGTTTGCCGGTGCCGCCTTTAAGCTTGTCTATCGATTTCTTTTGAGGCTGCCTGTAGATTGCATGGCATGCATTCTTTGCGCCTTAACTTAGCCACTGACGAATTTTTTGTCAGCCTTTCACGCTCATTTCATCATGTCCAACACGGTCATTCGTGACGCTCTCAGGAAGGCTTGGAAATAACATGCTCTTTCAACTCATGCATCGCGCCCCACCATCCCATTTCGCTCATCACCATCGCCAACTTGACCGTACGCAAGAAACGCATCAGCGTCGGCTCGTCAGCTTACATGCCAGTTTGGCGGAGTTGACCTTGGTGAACCGATTGCGTTCGCGTACGCGAACGGATCTTGCGCTTGACACGTTGCAGCGCGGCGCCGCGATCATTGAGCTGACAACAAAGCACTGGTTTGCGGGTGCTGTCGATGTCCGGCAAAAAGGCCTTAAAAGTTCGCCCTGAGGGGTCGCGTTTTAAGACGTGAAATGATCAAGTCCTTCCTCAAGTTCATTGAGCGCTTGCCACGTCAGCTTGGCGCAGTTGACGCCAGCTGAACTCGTGCAGGATGTGTTGGGTGCGCATGAGCGCATTGAGGCGGTCACCGGCCGCCCGGTCGCGTGAGTTTGCGCGGCTGAAAGGGTGAGCCATGAAAACCGCTGTGCCCACGCGCCGAGGCAATATTTTTCCGGCGCACAAAAACTATCTCACCGCCTGAGCGGCGGTCCTGTGACTTCACATGCGTTCAAAGATGGCAGCAATCCCTTGGCCACCGCCTATGCACATGGTCACCAGTGCGTAGCGGCCTTGGATGCGCTGCAGTTCGTACAAGGCCTTGACGGTGATCAGCGCACCGGTGGCGCCTATGGGGTGGCCTAGTGAGATGCCTGAGCCGTTAGGATTCACCTTGGCTGGGTCGAGTCCCAGATCGCGGGTGACGGCGCAGGCTTGAGCTGCAAACGCCTCGTTGGCTTCAATGACGTCCAAGTCTTTGACTGTCAGGCCTGCTTTTTTAAGCGCCAGCTGCGTGGCGGGCACTGGGCCTATGCCCATGTATTTGGGGTCGACGCCAGCGTGCGCATAGGCCACCAAGCGGGCCAGCGGTTGGATGCCGCGAGCCTTGGCGGTCCCGGCTTCCATCATCACCAGCGCGGCGGCGGCGTCGTTGATACCGGAAGCGTTGCCGGCTGTGACGGTGCCGTTCTCTTTGATGAAGACGGGTTTGAGCTTGGCCATGTCGGCCATCGTGCAGTTCGGGCGGAAGTGTTCGTCGGTGTCGTAGGCGACCTCGCCTTTGCGGCTTTTCAGCATGACCGGTACGATTTGCTCTTTGAAGCGACCGCCTTCGATGGCGTGCTGGGCACGGTTGTGGCTCTCAACGGCCAAGGCATCTTGGTCGTCGCGCGTGATGCCCCATTTGGCGGCGATGTTTTCGGCGGTCACGCCCATGTGGATGCTGTGGAAAGGGTCGTGCAGGGCGCCGACCATCATGTCGATCATCTTGCTGTCGCCCATGCGCGCACCAAAGCGTGTAGCCAAGCTGACGTAGGGCGCGCGGCTCATGTTTTCGGCACCGCCGCCAATGGCGATGTCGGTGTCGCCCAGCAAGATGCTCTGGCTGGCCGAGATAATGGCTTGCAGGCCTGAGCCGCAAAGCCGGTTGACGTTGAAGGCGGGCGTGCCTTCGGCGCAGCCACCGTTGATGGCGGCGACGCGCGACAAATACATGTCTTTGGCTTCGGTGTTGACGACGTGGCCGAAGACCACGTGGCCCACGTCCTTGCCTTCAACGCCAGCACGCGACAGCGACTCGCGGGCGACGAGTGCAGCGAGCTCGGTGGGGGGAATGTCCTTCAAGCTGCCGCCAAAAGTTCCAATGGCGGTGCGCACACCGCTGGCAATCACGACTTCACGACTCATCTTTGTCTCCAGTAGTTTAAACAGTCAAGTCGTAAATGTTACGCCTCTAGGCTACAGGTGGCTGACAGCGCGGCCTCAACTGACGGAGGGACAAGCGCTGCAGGTTAAAATGTACAAATTGAATATTTTGTACAAATACGATGATTGAGCCATGCAAACCATCCCTTTGAGTGAGTTTCGTGCGAATGCCTCGGCCATGATTGATCTGGTCGAGCGTGGCGAGACCGTGCGCATCTTGCGGCACGGCAAACCCGTCGCTGAATTGGTGCCGGTGACCAACGATACAACGCCTCGCGTGCCGAGCTGGAAGCGGGTGATCGAACCGCTGCACATCATCCGGCCAGACGGTAAGACGGGCGCTCAGTTCATCGTCGAAGAGCGTGAGGCGGGTTGGTGATGCGTATCTTGATGGACACTTCAGCGCTTTATAAGCGCTACAACGCTGAGCCCGGACGGGCGCAGGTGATGGCCGCTGGCGAAAGGGCCAGTGAGCTGGTGGTGGCGGCCCATTGCAAGACTGAGATTGCCTCGGCTCTGAACCGCCAGCGTCATGACGGGCTGGTGAGTGCTGACGACTACGCCCGCATCATGCGCATCGTGCAAGACGACTTTGCCGACTTCACGCTGGTGGCGCTGGACGGCCGGGTCGAGGCGCATGCCGCCCAAGCCATGGAAAGTAACCGACTGCGCGCGACAGATGCGCTGCACATTGGCGCCGCTCGAGCGGCACGCGTTGACCTGTTTGTGACGGCGGACCGCCGGCAGGCGCAAGCTGCCGAGTCGCTGGGCCTGAAAACCGAACTGATAGAGGTTTGATTTATGTTCTACCCTGAAGAATTTGACGTGATTGTTGTTGGCGGAGGTCATGCCGGCACTGAAGCGGCGCTGGCCTCGGCTCGCATGGGCTGCAAAACTTTGCTGCTCAGCCACAACATCGAGACCCTGGGTCAGATGAGTTGCAACCCCTCGATTGGCGGCATTGGCAAGGGCCATTTGGTCAAAGAGGTTGATGCGATGGGTGGCGCCATGGCGCTGGCCACTGACGAGGGCGGTATCCAGTTCCGCATTCTCAACTCCAGCAAGGGCCCGGCCGTGCGCGCCACCCGGGCGCAGGCCGACCGTATTTTGTACAAAGCGGCGATCCGTCGGATGTTGGAAAACCAGCCTAACTTGTGGCTGTTTCAGCAAGCGGTTGACGACTTGCTGGTTGAAGGTGAGCGGGTGGTGGGCGCCGTGACGCAGGTGGGGATCAAGTTCCGCAGCCGCACTGTGGTGTTGACGGCCGGGACTTTTTTGGACGGCAAGATCCATGTCGGCATGAACAACTACGCAGCAGGCCGCGCCGGTGACCCGCCTGCTGTGTCGCTCAGTGCGCGCCTGAAAGAGCTCAAACTGCCGCAAGGCAGGCTCAAAACCGGCACGCCACCGCGTCTTGATGGCCGCAGCATTGACTTCAGCAAGTGCACAGTTCAGCCGGGCGACGGCATGCCTGGCGGCGAGGGCAGCAGCGTGCCGGTGTTCAGCTTCATGGGTGCGGGCATTGCCCACCCCCAGCAAATGCCTTGCTGGATCACGCACACCAACGAGCGCACGCACGACATCATCCGCTCCGGCTTTGACCGCAGCCCCATGTTCACCGGCAAGATTGACGGCGTTGGCCCGCGCTATTGCCCGAGCGTAGAAGACAAAATCAACCGTTTTGCGGATAAGACCAGCCACCAGATTTTTCTGGAGCCAGAAGGTTTGACGACGCACGAGATTTACCCCAACGGCATCTCGACCAGTCTGCCGTTTGACATCCAGTACGCCTTGGTTCGCTCCATGGCTGGCATGGAGAATGCCCACATCTTGCGACCCGGCTACGCGATTGAGTACGACTACTTTGACCCGCGCTCGTTGAAAAGTAGCTTTGAAACCCGTGCCATTGGCGGCTTGTTCTTTGCTGGCCAGATCAATGGCACGACGGGTTACGAAGAGGCGGCGGCGCAGGGGATGTTTGCTGGCATCAATGCCGCTTTGCAATGCCAAGGCAAAGACGCTTGGCTGCCACGCCGTGATGAAGCCTATCTGGGTGTGCTGGTCGATGACCTCATCACCAAAGGCGTGACCGAGCCTTACCGCATGTTCACCAGCCGTGCCGAATACCGCTTGCAATTGCGCGAAGACAACGCCGACGCGCGCTTGACCGAAGTTGGGC
>JABMMH010000107.1 GCA_013205645.1 Polaromonas sp.
ACGCAAGCGCTGTTGGGTATCACGTCGCTCAGGGTGATATTGCCGACGAAACGCGCCCGCACAGGCCCGGCTTTGACGAGCAAGCGCACATGGCGCTCGGTCGGCGACGTGATCTCGACGGCTTCGCAACCGGGGATGCATTGCATCAGACAGCGCTCGTCATTCAGTGCCTGCCAGACGCTTTCACGTGGGGCGGCGATGCGGACTTCTCCAGTCAATTCCATGGCAATCCTTGTTTGGACAGTGTGTCGTGAATGGCTTGTTGGGTGCAGCTGCCACAGTGTTTTTGAACTGAGGGTTTGCACCAATGATCTTATTTACCAAGCGTTCAACAATGCTACCCATGGAAGACGCATCGGTAAATAGGGCTTTGCCTAGGGCAAACCCTCAAGCCCTACCAATTGAGACGCCGGCAGCCCGCAAGCGCATGTCGGCGCAGGAGCGCGAGCGCCAGATCGTCGATGGCGCGATCCAGTTTTTTGCGCGCCATGGCTTTGATGCGCAGTTGCGTGACTTGGCCAAAAGCATGGGTGTGACCCATACGCTGCTGTATCACTACTTTCCAGACAAGCAGGCCTTGATTGACCGCGTTTATGTCGAGGTGTTCGAGGGTTGCTGGAAACCTGAATGGGAAAAGTGGTTGGACGACCCAGCGCTCAGCTGCGAGGACAAATTCACTCGCTTTTATATTGACTACGCAGCGACTGTTTTGACCCATGACTTTGTGCGCATCTTGATTTTTTCGGGGCTGGCAGACCAGACCATCACCAACCGGTTCTTTGAGTTGCTGCGCGAGCGACTGTTCCCGCGGCTGATTCGTGAGACCCGCCGCTTCAGAAGCCTGAAGAGTCGCGCGCAAGCCACCGTGGCTGAGCATGAGTTGTTGATGGGCCTGCACGGCAGTATTTTTTACATTGGCGTGCGCCGCTGGGTTTACAACCAAGCGGTTCACAGCCAATCAACGCAAGCTTTCGACCCAGAGGTCATTCGCAACCAAGTGCGAGGCTACCTGCAGGCAAGCCTGTCGCTGGGCAGCGCTGCTGCCTCTTCTGCTTCTCAACGCAAACCCTTGAAGGAGTCCCCGCCATGGCCCTGACGCTGAACCACTTTTCCATCCGCACGCTTGACATGGAGACGACGCGTCGTTTTTATGTGAACGTGCTGGGCTTGACGGTCGGCCCACGACCTGCATTTCCGTTCCCAGGAATTTGGCTTTACCGCGGTGACCATGCCGAAGTGGGCAACGCCGTGGTGCACGTGATCGGCATGGATGCCAACGACCCGGTCGGTTTGAAAAATTACTTGGGCGACCGTGACGTGTCGTCGCTCAGCGGCAGTGGATCGGTAGACCATATCGCTTTTTTTGCGGATGGCTTGAGTGCGATGCTGGCCCACTTGAAAACGCAGGGTGTGGCCGCACGCGAACGAACAGTGCCTTCGATTGGTTTGCATCAGTTGTTTTTGGACGATCCCAACGGCGTGGTGATCGAGCTCAACTACCCGAATGCGGAAAAGCAGGCCGTGGACGCTGCGGTCTGAATGTCAAAAATTCTCATCATCGGCGGTTCATTGGGTGGTCTGCTCGCCGCCAATGTGTTGCACCGTGAAGGCCACGACGTTTGCGTGCTCGAAAAGGCCCGCGGTTCGATGGACGGTCGTGGCGCTGGCATCGTCACGCACGACGCCTTGTTCGCCGGCTTGCAACGTGCTGGTCTAGACGGCGCTGAGGCGCTCGGTGTTCAGGTGCAGCAACGTGTGGCGCTGGATGTTCAGGGTCAAGAGGTCGCCCTGCTGGAGATGCCTCAAATCTTGACGTCGTGGAGCCGGCTTTACGACGTTCTGCATCAGTTGTTGCCGGCTGAACGGTATGTACAAGGTGTGACGGTTCAGTCAGTCGACAACGACGCGGCTGGCGCTGTGGTGCATGCTTCGACGGTTGAGGGCGTCAAGACTTGGAATGCTGACCTGGTGATTGCCAGCGACGGCATTCGCTCCGCCGTGCGACAACAACTTGCGCCTCAGGTTCAACCGCAATACGCGGGTTACGTGGCATGGCGTGGGGTCTGTGATGAGTCCGTGTTGTCAGAGCGCACGCTGAAAAGTGTTTTTGAAAAGTTTGGCTTCGGCCTGCCTGCGGGTGAGCAGATCATTGGTTACCCGGTGGCCGGGCAGGGCAACGACACGCGCCCAGGCCACCGCGCCTACAACTTTGTTTGGTATCGCGCGGCGAGCCAGGCGACGCTTGGCGCTCTGTTGACCGATGCGGATGGCAACCATTACCAAGGCGGCATTCCGCCAAACAAAGTGGATTGGCGTCATATCGCTGACATGCGCCAAGCGGCTCGCGCACTGCTGGCGCCGCAGTTTGCCGAGATGATTGAAAAAACGGCGCAGCCTTTTTTGCAGCCCATCTACGATGTTTGCTCTGATCGGTTGGCCTTTGGCCGTGTCGGTTTGATGGGCGACGCGTCCTTTGTCGCTAGACCGCACATCGGCATGGGCGTGACCAAGGCGGCGCAAGATGCCGTGGCGTTAGCCGATGCCATTGGTGAGCACGGTGCCACGCCGCAAGCTTTGCTGGCGTATGAGAAAACACGTTTGCCCGAGGGCCAAGCGGCCGTTGCGCGTGCGCGCTGGCTGGGTGCCTATATGCAGGCGCAAACCAATGCGCCCAGTGCGCAGCAGGCTGGCCGAAGTGCGCATGACGTGGTGTCTGAGACCGCCATTGATTTAGGCCGCTACGGCCACCTGACATCCTTTCCCGGGGCGGCAGCGTACCGCCCCGATTTTGCCGCGGTCACATCGACCATTTTTTGATTCTTTGATACCTTCTTAGGAGACATTCGTGAGCCATCAAGATTCCAACCACGTCACCGCGGCCAATCGCCGTCAACTGCTTCAACTCGGTGCCGCAGGCGCTGCGCTGGGCACCGCCCCTTTCTTGTTCAATATCGCCAGCGCGCAGACGGCGACGATCAAGATTGGCTTTCCTGTCCCCTTGACGGGCGCCTTTTCTGCGGAAGCACAAGACCAGGTGCGTGCTGCAGAGATCGCCATCAAGGAGTTCAATGACGCTGGCGGTTTCAATGGCCGCAGTGCTGAACTGCTGGTTCGTGACGACAAGCTCAACCCTGGCGAAGCGGCAACACGAACACTCGAACTGATCGAAAAAGACAAGGTCGATTTCATCGTTGGTTCGCTGTCGGCAGCCACGCAGTTGTCGATCAACGCGGTCACCCGCGAGCGTAAGATCATCTTCAATTCGATCAGCCAGTCGGACGCGATCAATGAAGTCAAAGACTGGAGCCCTTACACCTTTCACGAGGCGCTCAATCCGCACATGACGGCCGGCGCAGTGGCGCGTTATGCCTTCCCCAAGTTTGGCAAGCGTGTGGTGTACCTGACCGCAGATTACGCCTACGGTCACGAGATGGTGCGTGGTTTTGAGCGTGCCGGGAAAACGCTGGGCGCGACGACGTTGGCTGATATTCGGCACCCGATCGGCGCTGCCGACTATTCATCGTTTTTACCGCGTATCCAGTCGCTGAAACCTGATGTCTTGGTGATGTGCAACTTCGGCCGCGATCTGGTGAACTCGGTCAAGCAAGCGACCGACTTTGGTCTGAAAGAAAAGACCCGCATCATCGCGCCTGTGCTGCTTTACACCTCACGACAAGCTGGCGGTGCAGACGCCTTTGACGGCGTGGTCGGCGGCACATCTTATTACTGGGGCATGGAAGACACTGTGCCGGCGGCCAAGGCCTTCAACGACAAGTTCCGCAAAGCCCACGGTGGTGCTGTGCCGTCGGATTACGGCGCGCTGGGTTACGCCGGTATTCGCAGTGTCTTGCAGGGCATGATGCTCGCCAAGTCAACCGATTCCCTCAAGGTCAGCGAAGCCATGGGCCAGATGAAATACAACTGGTACAAGGGCGATCAGTACTTTCGCAAGTGTGACCATCAGTCGGTTCAGTCGGTCATCATCGTCGAGTCGAAGTCCAAGGGCATGAAGGACAAAAACGATGTGTTCAAGATCGTCGGGATGGAGAACCCCAACGAAGCCAACTTGCGCAGTTGCACGGAACTCGGCCACAAGGCCTGACGTCCAAAGGAGAGTGCCCCGTGCTTGACATCACCCCTTCCTTGTTCATGTTGCAGCTGATGACGGGCATCGCCCTTGGGGCGATTTACGCCCTGTTGGCGATTGGCCTGTCGCTGATCTTCGGCATGCTGACCGTGGTGAATTTTGCCCACGGGGCATTCTTTATGGTGGGCGCTTTTTTAGGCGTTTATTTTTGGGAGTTGACCGGTAGTTTCTGGCTCAGCTTGGTCATCGCGCCGCTGGTGGTGGGTGCCATCGGTTTGGTGGCCGAACGCTTTTTGGTCAGACCTTTGTATGGGCGCGGCATTGACTACCCGCTGCTGCTGACCTTTGGCCTGTCATATGTCTTGATTGACGTGGTGCGCGCCTTGTTCGGTATTGAAGGGGTGCAGTCGTCCACGCCTGCGTCGTTGCGCGGCGCAGTTGATCTCGGCTTTGGCCATTTCCCGTTGTACCGCTTGTTCTTGATTGGCGCGACGGCAGCTGTGGTGCTGGCGCTCTGGCTGTTCTTGGAAAAAACACGCTATGGCTTGATCATTCGCGCCGGTTCGCGTGACTCAGAAATCGTCCGCGTGTTGGGCGTGGACATCACCAAGGTCTGGTGGTTGGTGTTTGGTTTGGGCACCGCCATTGCCGGCTTGTCGGGGGTGCTGGCTGCGCCGACAAGGGCGGTGAATCCGGAGATGGGGATTCACGTTCTGGCCGAGGCCTTTGTGGTGACCGTTGTCGGTGGCATGGGTTCGCTGCCTGGTGCGGTGGTCGCTGGACTGCTGGTGGGCATCGTCTTTAGCATGACCGCCTTGTTGGCGCCGGCGTACGCTGAGATGTCGATTTTTGTGCTGATGGCCTTGGTGTTGCTGGTGCGGCCGCAGGGATTTTTCGGCAAAGCGGGAGCTCTCGGATGACGCTGCATTCACTTGTCAATGGCATCGCTCGCTACCGTGTCGCGTCTGCCCTGCTGTTTCTGTTGATATTCCCGTTGTTGATGCCGTATGAAGCTTTGGCGATCAACATTCTGATTTATGGTTTGTTCGCTGTTGGCTTCAACCTTGTGTTTGGTTACACCGGCATGCTGTCGTTCGGGCATGCGTCATTTTTGGGCGTTGGCAGTTATTTGACCGGCATTGCCATGGTTCACTTTGGTTTGCATTGGATACCCGCCATCTTCGTTGGCGTGCTGGCGTCTCTGGTGGCCGGGCTGTTCGTCGGTTATCTGGCGATCCGCACGCGGGGCATCTATTTTTCGATGGTGACCTTGGCGCTGGGCCAAGTCATTTATTACGCGTTCTACAAAGCCGAGCGCTGGACGGGTGGCGAAAACGGCCTACGTGGTGTCAATGCGGAGGTGATCGAGCTGTTTGGCTTGCGCATCGACTTTCTAAATCCGCTCACCAAGTACTACATCATCTGGATGTTTGTCGCCTTGGCTTTGTGGTTAGTGTCGCGCATCTTGGCGTCGCCTTTTGGCTCGGTGATTGAATCGATTCGAGAAAACGAAAAGAGAACCGTCGCTTGCGGTTACGACGTAGCGCGCGCCAAGCTGCTGATCTTTGTGATTTCTGCCGGTGTTTGTGGGCTGGCCGGCGCCTTGCGCGCCTTGCATTTGTCGGTGGTGCCGGTGGATTCGCTGCATTATCTGCAGTCGGGGCAGGTCGTGATGATGACGTTGCTGGGCGGCATGGGCAGCTTTTTCGGTCCTTTCGTTGGCGCGGGTGTTTTTCTCTACTTTGAAGATATTGCGACCAATGTGACCCGGTATTGGATGGGCGCTGTTGGACTGCTGTTTATGGCCTTGATCTTGTTTTTTCCGCGTGGCATTTGGGGCAGCCTGATGCACCAACTCAAACAACGCGGCATGCTGCAGGGAGATCGCGAATGATGCCGTCGCCACTGATTGAAGTGCGCAACGTGAGCTTGCACTTCGGGCATTTCAAAGCCCTGTCGAATGTCTCCGTCAGCTTTGCCACGAACCAGCTCACCGCCATCATTGGCCCGAACGGCGCGGGCAAGAGTACGTTTTTCAATGTCTTGAGTGGCGCCTTGTCGCCGACCACTGGACAAGTTTTGTTTGAGGGTCAAGACATCACGCCCCTGAAAGCGCATGAGTATGCGCGGCGCGGTATCGCCAAAAGTTTTCAGATCACCAATGTTTTCAAGCAGCTCAGCGTGCACGAAAACGTCCGGGTTGCGGCGCAGATGCGTTATGCGCGCTACGAGCTGTTCAAGCCGCGTGCTTCGTTCAAGCAAGCCATTGAAGAGGCCGATGCGTTGCTAAGCCGCGTGGGCCTAGCGGCCTTGCGCAACAAGACGGTGGCTGATTTGGCGCATGGCCAACAACGTTCGCTTGAAATCGCCATGGCGCTGGCGGCTGAGCCCAAGCTCTTGCTGATGGACGAACCGACCGCCGGCATGTCGCCCGAAGAAACGACGGCCATGATGGCCTTGATCACGGAGCTCGCCAAAGAGCGCACCGTGGTGCTGGTAGAGCACAAGATGAAGCTGGTGATGGGCATCTGTGAGCGCTTGATCGTGCTGCACCACGGTGAGTTTTTGGCGCAAGGCACGGCCGATGAAATCCGCAACAACGACGAAGTTCGCCGTGTTTATTTGGGTCAGGGTTGAAGATGAAAAAGACGCCATTGCTTGACGTGCAAGATTTGAATGCTTGGTACGACCGTAGTCACGTGGTTCAAAACGTGTCTTTTCATGTGAACGCCGGCGAGATTGTCACCCTGATGGGTCGCAACGGCGCCGGCAAAACCACGACCTTGCGCACGTTGATGGGTTTGCTGTCGCGCTGCAAGGGTCGGGTCCTGTTTGACGGCCAGGAATTGCTGTCGCAACCGGCTCACGTGCGTTTTCATTTGGGCTTGGCCTACGTGCCGGAAGACCGGCGTATTGTGCCGTCCTTGACGGTGCGTGAGAACTTGCAACTCGGGCTGCTGGCCAGTCACAAGAAGGTGGACATTGATGCGCGCATTGACGTCATCGCGGAAACATTCCCGCGCTTGAAGGAGCGCTTGTCACAAGAAGCAACGTCGATGTCTGGCGGGGAACAGCAAATGCTGGCGATTGCGCGGGCCATGATGGCTGAGCCGCGGATGATTTTGCTCGACGAACCTTCCGAGGGCATCATGCCAGTACTGGTCGACGAAATGTTCGAGCTGTTCGCACGCATGAAGGCGACCGGCGTCACCTTGCTGTTGGTTGAGCAAAACGTCTCGCGTGCGCTGGCGGTGTCAGACCGCGCTTACATCCTCGACCAAGGGCTTATCGTCCACGAAGGGACGGCACAAGCCTTGTTGGCCGACGATGAAATTCAGAACAAATACTGCGCGGTGTGACGGCTTAGCGTTGGTTCAGCCTTTCAAACCAGCCGCATTGCGCAGCATGGCGGCTTTGTCGGTGCGTTCCCAAGTGAACTCGGGCTCATCACGGCCGAAGTGGCCGTAAGCGGCGGTCTTCTCGTAAATCGGGCGCAGCAAGTCGAGCATCTGGATGATGCCTTTCGGGCGCAGGTCAAAGTGTTCGTTGACCAAGGCGGCGATTTTTTCATCCGAAATAACGCCTGTGCCTTCGGTGTTCACCGTGATGTTCATCGGGCGGGCCACGCCAATCGCGTAAGCCACCTGAATCTCGCACTTGCTGGCCAGTCCGGCCGCGACGATGTTTTTGGCGACATAGCGGGCAGCGTAGGCGGCAGAGCGGTCAACCTTTGTGGGGTCTTTGCCGGAAAACGCGCCGCCGCCGTGGCGGCAGGCACCGCCGTAGGTGTCAACAATGATCTTGCGACCAGTCAGGCCGCAGTCGCCCTGAGGGCCGCCAATGACGAAACGCCCAGTCGGGTTGACCAGGAATTTGGTATCCAGCAGCCATTCTTTGGGCAGCACCGGCTTGATGATTTCTTCGATCACCGCTTCGATGAAGGCCGGCTTCATTTTGCTGCCGTCGCTCATCTCGGGGCTGTGCTGGCTTGACAGCACGACGGTGTCAATGCTGTGCGGCTTGCCATCGACATAGCGCATGGTGACCTGGCTTTTGGCATCGGGCCGCAAGAAAGGCAGGCGGCCGTCTTTGCGCAACTGGGCTTGGCGTTCGACCAAGCGGTGTGCGTAATAAATCGGCGCGGGCATGAGTTCGGTGGTCTCGCTGCAGGCGAAGCCGAACATCAGGCCTTGGTCGCCAGCGCCGGTGTTCAGGTGGTCGTCGCTGGCGTGGTCAACGCCTTGGGCGATATCGTTGCTTTGCTTGTCGTAGGCGACCAGTACGGCGCAGCCTTTGTAGTCAATGCCGTAGTCGCTGTTGTCGTAGCCAATCCGCTTGATGGTGTCGCGCGCCACTTGGATGTAGTCGACGTGCGCGTTGGTGGTGATCTCACCGGCCAACACGACGAGTCCGGTGTTGGTCAGGGTTTCAGCGGCCACGCGGGACAAGGGGTCTTGTTTGAAAATAGCGTCGAGAATAGCGTCTGAAATTTGGTCGGCAACTTTGTCAGGGTGGCCCTCAGAGACAGATTCGGATGTGAAAAGAAAATCGTTCGCCATTGCGTACACTCCATTAGATTAGTCGGCACGTTGCCGGCTGGAATGCCTCGGCGAACGCTTTAGCAGTGATGTTTAACGTCGCCCTGCAAGTTGTTCTGTAACTCGGCGACCAGAGAAGTATAAAGATAAAGCGGCTTTGATGTTTTTGTTGTTTCGTTTCTTCTCCCATTGGCCTTTGCGGGTATTGCATGCCTTGGGCGCCGCCATGGGGTGGGCCGTGTGGTGTTTGAGTCCGCGTTACCGTGCCACTTTTCGGGCCAATGTGGCGCAGGCTGGCTTGCCGTTTGAGGTGGCCAAACCAGCCATTGCCGAAGCCGGCCGCTTTGTGGCCGAACTGCCCAAGTTGTGGATGCGCCCGCACGATCAATCCTGTTTAGAGCTGGTTCAAGTCAGCGGCCAAGCGCACGCCGAAGCCGCTTTTGCAGCAGGCCATGGCGTGGTTTTTTTCGCACCGCACGCGGGTAGTTTTGAGCTGGCGCCGCAGGCTTTGGCGGAACTCTATGGCCCGGTGACGGCCATGTACCGGCCAGCTCGGCAGGCCTGGTTGGCGCGCCTGATGCAGTCCAGCCGTTTGCGGCCCGGCCTGCTGGCGGTGCCGGCTAATTTAAGCGGTATTCGACAAATGCACCGCGCCCTCAAAAGCAATGGCGCGGTGGCGCTGTTGACCGACCAAGTACCGCCCGAGGGGCTGGGTGTCTGGGCTTCATTTTTTGGCAGGCCGGCTTACACCATGACCTTGGCCGCGCGGTTGGCGCTGCAAAGTGGCGCCGTCATGTTGCCGGTGCGAACCATGCGTTTGTCGCGCGGCCAAGGCTATTCGCTGGAGATTTTGCCGCCGGTCGCTGGCCTGAACACCACGCCGCCGCCCGACTTGCCGCAGGCGGTGAGTTTGGTCAACCAAGCCATCGAGGCCTTGGTTTTGAGCCAGCCCGGTCAGTATTTGTGGGGCTATGCGCGCTACAAAACGCCGCGCCAAGACACTGCGAAACCAGAAAAAAATAAAAAATGAGTATGAACGTCGGTTTATTTTTCAGCACCCTGGCCACTCGAGCCGGCATTGCTTTCATGCGCATGCTCGCCCACTTGCCCTTGCCCGTTTTGCGCGCTTTGGGGGCTGGCCTCGGCTGGTTGTTGTTCTGGGTGGTGGTGCCACGCCGGCGCGTGGTGCTGACAAATTTGGGCCTGTGTTTTCCTGATCTCAGCGCCGACGATCGCGACGCCTTGGCGCGGCAATCTTTTGTTTATTTTGCGCAGACTTGGTTGGACCGCAGCTGGCTTTGGCACGGCCGCCCCGAGGTGCTGGCCAAGCGGCTGCATCTGCATGGCGCCTTGCATGAGTTCGACGGCCATGCGCCGACGATTGTTTTCAGCCCGCACTTTTACGGCCTGGACGCTGGCGCCACCGCCATCAACATGAACATTGACCGGGATTTCACGTCGATTTACTCGGAGCAAAGCAACCCGCTGCTGGACCAGTGGATCAAGGCCGGACGGCTGCGGTTTGGTCGGGTCAGGTTGTTTTTGCGCAGCGAGGGTGTCAAGTCGAATGTCAGCGCCTTGCGTTCTGGCGAAGTGCTGTATTTGTTGCCCGACATGGACTTCAGCTTTGAGGGCACGGTGTTCGTGCCCTTTTTTGGCGTGCCGACGGCCACCGTGCCGTCGATTCCGCGCTTTGCCCGGTTGGGCCGCGCCAAGGTGATTTCAGTGGTGCCGCGGCTGACGCCCACAGGTTATGACGTTGAGGTGATGCCGGCTTGGGAGAACTATCCCAGCGGCGATATTGAAGCCGACACCGCCTTGGTGAACCAGCACCTGGAGCGCTTCATCAAGACCATGCCAGCGCAGTATTACTGGGTCCACAAACGCTTCAAGACCCGGCCTGAAGGTTCGCCTTCAGTCTACTGAGTTATTCAGCTGGCGGCTCGGGCTCTGGCTTGAAGGCCGGGCTTGGCGCCGTTGGCGTACTTGCTGCGGCGGGATTCGGCAGGCCTTCAGGATGGGCCCAGTTCCACAAATGAACAGCGACTTCATCGACGCCTTTGCGCTTGAGGGCTGAAAAGAGCTTCACATCGCCGCCGCCCGCTTGCAACTTGACGATCGACAGCACCTTGGCGGCTTCGGTTTTGTTGAGTTTGTCGGACTTGGTCAGCAGCACCAAAAACTTCAGACCTTCGGCCACGCGGGGCCGAACCACGTCAAGCAAGACCTCATCCAGCTCGGTCAAGCCCAGTCGTGGGTCGCACAGCAGCACAATGCCGGTGAGGTTGCGGCGGGTTTGCAAATAGTTGGCCATCACTTGTTGCCAGCGGTACTTGGCTGCTTTGGGCACGGCTGCGTAGCCGTAGCCCGGCAAGTCAGCCAACACGGCGTCGGTGATGCCTTGTTTGCCCAGCGAAAACAAGTTGATGCTTTGCGTGCGGCCCGGTGTTTTGGAGGCAAAAGCCAGCCGATGCTGCTGCGTCAAGGTGTTGATGCAGGTGGATTTGCCGGCGTTGGAACGGCCCACAAAAGCGATTTCAGGGTAATCCAGCGCCGGCAGATGATGCAGCTCAGGCGCGGTGGTCAAAAATTTAGCCGTGTGCATCCAACCCATGGCGATTTTTTCTAGATCGACAGGCAGACCGGCGGAGGGGGAAGTGGCAGCGGGGGAGGTCATAGGCAAATTTCGGTGAAGGGCTGTTGGGTGGCTGAAGCCTCAAATGACGCGGTCAGGTCGAGTGAGATGGCCTGCTGACGTGTCTGAAAGATCAGAGTTTCAGCCTTGCTCGGATCAACTGCCCGGTTCGGCAGGACGAAGCCATTGTAAAATCAGAAGTTGTCTGTTTTGTTGTGCCCCCTAATTAAAACGCCCTGATATGAAGCTCTTCGCTACTTATGTCCTCGCCGCCCTCTTGGTTGTGCCTGCTGTTTCGTCCTTTGCTGCGGAGGGTTCCGCCCCGGCCGCAGTGACCAAACCCGACCTCGTCGCCGGTGAAGCCAAGTTCACTGCCATGTGCGTGGCCTGCCATGCCGCCGACGGCAATTCAGGCGTGCCGGCCTATCCCAAGCTGTCTCAGCAACACCCGGAATACTTGGTCAAGCAGCTGCGTGACTACAAGAGTGGCGCCCGCAAAAACGCCATCATGCAAGGTTTTGCCTCGCAGCTCAGCGAAGCTGACATGACCAACATCGCCTTCTGGCTGGCCGAGAAGAAGATCAAGCCTGGCTTTGCCAAAGACAAAGAGCTGGTTGTGCTGGGTGAGCGTATTTACCGCGGCGGCGTCTCTGAACGCCAAATTGCTGCTTGTGCGGGTTGCCACAGTCCAAACGGGGCCGGCAATCCGTCACAGTACCCGCGTTTAGGTGGCCAGCATGCCGACTACACGGCGGCTCAACTGACAGCCTTCCGTGACGGTGTGCGCACCAGCAGTCTGCCCATGACGCAAGTAGCGGCTAGGCTCAACGACCGTGAGATCCGCGCTTTGGCTGACTACATTGCAGGCCTGCGTTAAATCATCAATTTTTCAGCAGGTGGTATTTTTTGTGGAACCCTGAGCTGAAAAAACTGTCACAAGCAGGCGGGTCTTTTTCAAGAAAGGCCCGCCTTTTTTACAGGCGCTTCGTTTTTTATACGATACGTGCCTGATTTTTTGGTTTTCATCGTTTCCAACTCTTATCGGCATGACTGTTTCCACCCAAGGTATTGAGCTTGACACTGGTTCCCGCACATGGCGCAGTACCGTTGAGCTGCTGTCGTCGATGCGGTTTTCGATTTCGCTGCTGACCGTCATTTGCATTGCTTCGGTGATCGGTACGGTGCTCAAGCAGCAAGAGCCGCTGACCAATTACGTGAATCAGTTTGGGCCTTTCTGGGCGCAGGTGTTCAGCTTAGTGAGCCTGAATACGGTTTACAGCGCTTGGTGGTTTCTGCTGATTCTGGCTTTTCTGGTCATCAGCACAAGCTTGTGCATCAGCCGCAACGCACCGAAGATTTTGTCGGAGCTGAACCAATTCAAGGAAGATCTCCGCGAACAAAGCTTGAAGGCTTTTGGCCACCGCGCGGAAAACAACTTAGACGAAGCCCCAGAAATGGCGGCACGACGCATCGGTCAGACGCTGGTTCAGGGCGGCTGGCGCGTCAAGCTGCAGCAGCGCGACACCGGCTGGATGGTGGCGGCCAAAAAAGGCTCTGCCAACAAGCTCGGCTATATCGCGGCGCACAGCGCCATCGTGCTGGTCTGTATTGGCGGCCTGTTGGACGGCGACTTGATGGTGCGTGCGCAGATGTGGTTCAACGACAAGGTGGTTTTCACCGGCGGCGGACTGATCGCTGACGT
>JABMMH010000108.1 GCA_013205645.1 Polaromonas sp.
GCCCAAGCGCTTGCCGTCAGGACAGACCAAAGCTTCGACTTTGCGCTCATCAACGCGTTGGTCGCCCAAAGTCACGACCATCACCGCTACGTCGTCTGCCTTGCGGCGAAAGACAATGCTCTTGGCGATTTGCCCGAGCTCGACGCCAAGCGCATCCGCCGCCTGCTGAGCAGTGCGCGCCGCGCCGTCCAGCATGACCGGCAGATGAGCGTGACCGCGCTCTTGCAAAAATGCGGCGACGCGCTGCACGCCGTCAGGCAGTGCCTGCAGTTCTGAGCCACACATCAACTCACCCGCTTGTTCAAGATCGCCGTGGCCGCGCGCGAGCTGGGTGGACGGCCCAAAAAGTCGCTGATGAACTTGCCGGCATCGACCAGTTTGTCCAAGTCAATGCCGGTCTCTATGCCCATGCCGTGCAGCATGTAAACCACGTCTTCGGTCGCCACATTGCCGGTCGCGCCTTTGGCATAAGGGCAGCCACCCAGACCAGCCACAGAGGTGTCGAACTGCCATACGCCGAGCTCCAGCGCCGCCAGCGTGTTGGCCAGCGCCTGACCGTAGGTGTCGTGGAAGTGCCCAGACACATCGGCGATGTCGTAATGCTGCAAAGTCGCTTCAATGGCGCGCTGGATCTTGCGCGGCGTGCCGACGCCGATGGTGTCGGCAACACCAACGTGTTGCACACCAATGTCTTTCATCAAGCCCGCCAAGTACGCCACGCGCTCGGGGGCAATCTCGCCCTCATACGGACAACCCACGGTGCAGCTCATGGCGCCGCGCACATAAATACCTGCAGCACGCGCAGCCGCCACCACCGGCGCAAAGCGCGTCATGCTCTCAGCAATCGAGCAGTTGATGTTGCGCTGACTGAAGGCTTCGCTGGCCGCGGCAAAGACCACAATCTCGTCGGGCCACAAGTGCTTGGGTGCAGCGAGTGCGGCCTCCAGCCCCTGCATGTTGGGCGTCAGCACCGAGTAGCGCACGCCGGGCTGGCGCTGAATACCGGCCATGACCTCGGCGTTGTCGGCCATTTGCGGCACCCACTTGGGCGAAACATAACTGGTGACTTCAATCTCCCGCAAGCCGGCGTCTTGCAGGCGCAGCACCAGCTCGATTTTGATGGCCGCCGGAACTGGCGATTTTTCGTTTTGCAGACCGTCGCGTGGACCGACATCGACAAGCTTGACGTAGGTAGGAATAGGCATGGCAGTCAGTATCCTTGATTGAGATTGACCACACCCGCCAAGCTGGAAAGCGCTGCACCCGCCTCAAGCGCGCGAAGCTTGCCGGCTATTTGCGCGATGCTGTCGTCGCGCAAAGTGCGCGCTGACATGTGCGGTGTGAGCGTGATTTTCGGGTGTCGGCAAAAAGGGTGCGTGACGGGCAAAGGCTCGGTGCGAAAAACGTCGAGGGTGGCGCCCGCCAGATGCCCACTGTCAATCAAGGTCAGCAAGTCCTCGTCCACCAGATGGCGGCCACGGGCAACGTTGATGACGTAGCCGCCCGGCTGTAGCTGGCTCAGCGTGTCGCGGCACATGATGTCTTCAGTCTCGGGCGTCAGCGGCAGCAAACAAACCAGCACGCGCGTACTCGACAAGAAATCTTGAAAACCGGCGCTGCCAGAAAAGCATTGCACGCCGTCCAGCACTTTGGGCGAACGACTCCAGCCCAGCACCGGATAGTCAAACTGCGCCAGCGCCTGGCAGACACGGCGGCCCAAGACGCCCAAGCCCATGACACCCACAGTGAAATCAGCGCGGCGGCTTGACTTGCGATAGGTCCAGCGGCCCTCCGCCGCGTCAGACTCATGCGAATCGAACTCGCGAAAATGCCGGATCACGGCATGGCAAACATATTCGGCCATTTGCACCGACATGCCCGCATCGTCAAGCCGGACCACCGGCACGCCCTTGGGCAACTTGAGCTGCATCAGCGCATCGACGCCAGCGCCGATATTGAAGATGGCTTTGAGTGAATGCTGGCTGTCGATGAAGGCTTGTGGCGGCGACCAGACCACGGCATAGTCGGCCTCAGCCACGGCGTCAAAGCCAGCAGACGCCGGATCGACCAAACTGACGACTGCGCCGGGCAAGGCGGCGCGCAAACCTTCCAGCCAAGGTTCGACCTTGGTGTTGGTGCAACAAACAGCAATACGCATCAAAGTTCCCTCATGAATCGATGCTGTATTACCGCACACTGCGACCGTCAAGCCGCCATGGTCAGCAACTCCGCACCTTCCAGCACTTGGTCGCCGGGGGCATACAAAATTTCGGCGATCACACCATCGGCAGGCGCGGCGATGGTGTGCTCCATTTTCATCGCCTCCATCACCGCCAACGCCTGACCCCGGCTGACCGTGTCACCCGCCTTGACCTGAAACGACACGACCTTGCCCGGCATCGGTGCGGTCAAGCGACCAGCCTCGTGTTGGGCCACGCCAGCGTGCGCCAGCAGGTCGATCTCGGTGATCAGCGTCGCGCCCATCGCGCCAAACACATGCACCACTTCGCCGCGCCGGTAGACCTGCAACAGGTGACGTTGACCGTCTAGTTCAAGCTGCAAGCCTTTGGCCGTGGCGGTGTAGCGCAAAGGCAGGCGCGCATCGCCCAGCGCCAACTGCAGCGTGCCGTCATGCATACGCGTCAGCTGCGCCGCCTGCGCTTCACCATGAAACTCGAACTCAAAGCGGCGCTGACTTGATCCGTGTA
>JABMMH010000109.1 GCA_013205645.1 Polaromonas sp.
CACTCGGTCACCAGCGAGCTGGAAGCAATAGCAGAGCCGCAGCCGTAGGTTTTAAAACGTGCGTCTTCAATCACACCGGTCAAAGGATTGACTTTGATTTGCAACTTCATGACGTCGCCGCAAGCCGGCGCGCCGACCATGCCGGTGCCGACTGTGTCGTCACCTTTTTCGAAGGAACCGACGTTGCGTGGGTTTTCGTAGTGGTCTACTACTTTTTCGCTGTATGCCATGATGAACTCCTGATATTGATGAGATTAGTGTGCAGCCCACTGGATGGTCGACAGATCGACACCATCCTTGAACATTTCCCACAGTGGGGAGAGTTCGCGCAGTTTGGCCACATTTTCTTTGATGGTTGCTACGGCGTAGTCAATTTCTTCTTCAGTGCTCCAACGACCAAAGGTCATACGCAAGCTGCTGTGAGCCAGCTCGTCGCTACGGCCAAGCGCGCGCAACACATAACTTGGCTCCAAGCTGGCTGAAGTACAGGCCGAACCACTCGACACCGCCAGACCTTTGATACCCATGATCAGCGACTCGCCTTCGACGAAGTTGAAGCTCATGTTGAGGTTGTGCGGCACGCGTTTTTCAGCGTGGCCATTCAGAAAGACTTCTTCGACATCTTTCAAACCGGCCAACATGCGCTGTTGCAGACCGCGGATGCGCTTGTTTTCTTCGTGCATCTCTTCTTTGGCGATGCGGTAAGCCTCGCCCATGCCGACGCATTGGTGCGTTGGCAAGGTGCCAGAACGCATGCCGCGCTCATGACCGCCACCGTGCATTTGCGCCTCGAGGCGAATGCGTGGCTTGCGGCGCACGTACAACGCACCAATACCTTTGGGGCCGTAGGTTTTGTGCGAGGTCAGGCTCATCAAATCAACCGGCAAGGTGGCCATGTCGATGTCGACACGACCCGTGGCTTGGGCGGCGTCAGAATGAAGAATGATGCCGCGCTCACGGCACAGCGCACCGATGGCTGGGATGTCTTGGATCACGCCAATTTCGTTATTGACGTACATCACGCTGACGATGATGGTGTCAGGGCGCATCGCGGCTTTCAACACATCTAGGTCGAGCAAGCCATCGGCTTGCACGTCCAAATAAGAGACTTCGAAGCCTTGGCGTTCGAGTTCGCGGCAAGTGTCCAGCACCGCTTTGTGCTCGGTTTTCACCGTGATCAGGTGCTTGCCCTTGCTCTTGTAAAAGTGCGCCGCGCCTTTGAGTGCGAGGTTGTTGGATTCGGTGGCACCACTGGTCCAGACGATCTCACGTGGGTCAGCGCCGATCAGGGCAGCCACATTTTCGCGGGCTTTTTCAACAGCCGCTTCTGCCTCCCAACCCCACGCATGACTGCGCGATGCGGGGTTGCCGAAATGCTCACGCAACCAAGGGATCATGGCGTCCACCACGCGCGGATCGCAGGGATTGGTAGAGCTGTAGTCCAAGTAAATGGGGAAGTGCGGCGTTTCCATGTGTGTGTCTTCGATTAAAGCTGATGTACTGGGAAAGATGTCGAAACGGTGAGTGGGAATCAGCTCTTTGAAAAGGCGTTGCCCAAGGCGAACACGGAGTTCGGCGCATTGATGCGCATGGGTTTGACAATCGGTGAGCTGAATATTGCTTTTTTGACTTGCGGCGTGCTTTCAATGACCACCCCTTTGGCGATTTGGTCATCGACCAGCTTTTGCAAGGTGACGGAGTCCAAAAATTCGACCATGCGGCTGTTCAAAGAGGCCCACAGCTCGTGCGTCATGCAACGGCCGGCTTCGCCCATGCAGTTTTCTTTGCCGCCGCAATGGGTCGCATCAATCGGCTCGTCCACCGAGACAATGATGTCGGCCACCGTGATTTTGTCGGCTTTGCGGCCGAGAGAGTAACCGCCGCCTGGGCCACGGGTTGACTCGACCAGCTCGTGGCGGCGCAGTTTACCGAACAGCTGCTCAAGGTAGGACAGCGAAATTTGCTGGCGCTGGCTGATCGCCGCCAAGGTGACGGGACCATTGTTCTGGCGCAAAGCCAAGTCAATCATGGCGGTGACCGCAAAGCGGCCTTTGGTGGTGAGTCGCATATTCAAGCTCCTGTAAAAGTTGGCCTGTCTGCCAATTTGTCTCACCTTGCGGCTTGTGGCCCCAAGGACGTTTCAACTACTGCCCTCGGACTTGGCTTCATTCCCTGAAGTGGCAGCGAGGGGGTGTTTCGCCGAGCGTTTGTTCTCGACTAATTTTGTCAAGTATAACAGAGAGTCCGACTATTTTA
>JABMMH010000110.1 GCA_013205645.1 Polaromonas sp.
CTCGTCGACGTCGCCCATGGCGTGCACCCGCAAATGGTCTTTGGAGACGCGGGTGTTGTCGCCTAAGCCGGTGGTGCCGTTGTCGCCGGTTCGCGTCGCAATTTGGGTCAGTCGATTGGCCATGGGTTTCCCGTCAAGTAGTTGAAAGTCTCAGCGGGCCCGTTGCCGGTGTGCGCCAAATCAATGATTATTCACGACTTCAATCACCCCAGCGTAAACTGCAGAAAACGATGGAGACACACATGAACGCACCGCTTCCAGTCCATTTGCTGCCCGAGATTCAACAACGCGAGACACCCGCCGCGCTGATTGAGGCGCTCAAAGCGCGCTTTGCCGAGCGCTGTTCAACAGCGCTGGTGGTGCGCGAGCAGCATGGCCGAGACGAGTCGTCGTTTGCCTCTCCGCCGCCCGCCGCCGTGGTATTTGCAGAGAGCACCACCGACGTGGCCGACGTCGTCACGCTGGCCAGTCTGCACAACGTGCCGGTCATTCCGTTTGGCGTCGGCACGTCGTTGGAAGGCCATTTACTGGCGGTGCAAGGCGGCATCAGCATCGACATGGGCCGCATGAACCACGTGCTATCCATCAACGCCGAAGACCTGACGGTGACGGTGCAGCCGGGCGTGACGCGCAAGCAGCTCAACGAAGCCGTCAAAAGCACGGGTTTGTTCTTCCCGATTGACCCCGGCGCCGATGCCACGCTGGGCGGCATGTGCGCGACCCGCGCCAGCGGCACCAACGCTGTGCGCTACGGCACCATGCGCGAAAACGTGCTGGCGCTGGAAGTGGTGACCGCCAGCGGCGAAGTCATACGCACCGGCACACGGGCCAAGAAATCGTCGGCTGGCTATGACCTGACGCGCTTGATGGTCGGCAGCGAAGGCACGTTGGGCGTCATCACCGAAGTGACCGTCAAGCTGTACCCGCTGCCCGAAGCCATTTCGGCGGCGATCTGCTCCTTTCCAAGCATCGAAGCCGCGGTACGCACAACCATCGAGGTGATTCAGATGGGCGTGCCGATTGCGCGGGTTGAACTGATCGACGCCAATTCGGTGCGCATGGTCAACGCCCACTCCAAACTCTCGCTGCGCGAAGAACCGATGCTGTTGATGGAGTTTCATGGCTCGCCAACAGGCGTCAAAGAACAAGCCGAGCTGGTACAAGAGTTGGCCAATGGCCACGGCGGCCATGCGTTTGAATGGGCCAACACACCCGAAGAACGCACGCGCTTGTGGACAGCACGGCACAACGCCTACTTTGCGGCCGTGCAGTCACGCCCCGGTTGCCGGGTGATTTCAACCGACACCTGCGTGCCGATCTCGCGTCTGGCCGACTGCCTGCTCGACTCGATCACCGAAGCTGACGCCAGTGGCATCCCTTATTTTCTGGTCGGCCATGTCGGCGACGGCAACTTTCACTTTGGCTACCTGATTGACCCAACGAAGCCCGAAGAACGTGAAG
Source organism: Polaromonas sp. (assembly GCA_013205645.1). Taxonomy (GTDB): domain Bacteria; phylum Pseudomonadota; class Gammaproteobacteria; order Burkholderiales; family Burkholderiaceae_C; genus Polaromonas. The sequence continues at coordinate 1,462 of JABMMH010000110.1, forward strand.
TCGCCGAGGGGCTGAACCATCAATTGGTGAGGCGTGCGCTCGAACTAGAAGGCACCTGCACCGGTGAGCACGGCGTGGGTCTGCACAAAATGGATTTCTTGGTGACCGAAACCGGCGACGGCGCAGTGAACATGATGCGCACCATCAAACGCGCGCTAGACCAGAAAAACATCATGAATCCGGGGAAGATTTTTTCGCTTTAAGTCAGGACCACAAACGGCGCGGCATCGGTGGCGCATGGCGGGCACTCATGGCGTTCATGAGCAGGCAGAAAATCACCAAAAATCGCAGCGCAATCAACCCGGTGACCCACTGCGTCGGTGTCTGGCTGAGGTACACATAAGCGTTGAAGTAATCCAACATCAAGGCTGTCACAGCGACACCCAGAACAAGCAGGGACACCCGTTCAAACTGCCAATCCTTCAAGTAACTGTAAAGGTACACGCCAGTGATCACGGTGATAAACCCTGCGCGAAACTGGAAGTAGCGGTCCAGCGTTAAATGGCTGCCACTCAGGTCAAAATTAGCAGCCGCTAGCGCCGGAAAGAAAAGTAACTTACCGGTGAACGCTACCACGACAACCAGCAAGAAAATCATGCGGTACTTGAACCAAACATCAACACCGACACCAGCCAGTGGCTGCCGTTCAGCATAAGCAACCGGCTGCTTATGGCTTCGCACCGGGCCCAACAATGTCACAAGCTCCTCCTCAGAGAGGCGAGTTTGCTTGGGAGGTTTTCGGCTCATGGGCGTTTTCAAATGAAAAAAGTTTTTGGTTTCAAATAATTACTTATTTACTACATTTTAGTGTTGTCGATTGTATTTTTTGAGGCTGCGGCTCTTAACAGCCCTGAAAACCTGCCGCCGTGAAGGCCGCTCTTGTCTTACTTGCCGCCGCGCAAGCGCTCAATCAGGCCATTGAGCTCATCCAGTGAGGCGAACTGAATCGCCACTTCGCCCATGTCTTCACGCCGACCGTTGCGTTTGACCTGCTTTTTCACGCGCACCTCGACCTCAGCCATGAGCAGATCAGCCAATTCTTCTTCGACACGGCGCGTGTCGCGCGACTTTTCTTTGGAGACTTTCTGTGGCTTGAGGGAGAATTCTGCGCTGAGTTTTTTGACCAGACTTTCAGCCTCGCGGACCGACATTTTTTTGGCCGCAATCTGATTCCCTGCGGTGATTTGCGTGGCGCGGTCTAGCGCCAACAGCGCCCGCGCATGACCCATATCGATGTCGCCGGCCATCAACATGACCTGCACAGGATCAGCCAAATTCAGCAGGCGCAGCAAGTTGCTGGCGGCGCTGCGTGAGCGTCCAACGGCTTGGGCAGCGAGTTCGTGAGTGAGCCCAAACTCCTTGACCAAGCGTTGTAAACCCTGGGCTTCCTCCAAAGGATTCAGGTCTTCTCGCTGGATATTTTCGATCAGCGCCATGGCTGCTGCCGACTCGTCCGGCACGTCGCGCACCAACACCGGGACGCTTTCCAGACCGGCAATTTTGGCCGCCCTGAAGCGTCGCTCGCCAGCGATGATTTCGTACTTGCCGTCGTTGGCGCCACTGGTCAAGCGCCGCACCAAAATTGGCTGCATGATGCCCTGCGCCTTGATCGACTCAGCCAGCTCATACAGCGCGCCTTCGTCCATGCGGGTACGTGGCTGGTACTGGCCCGCCACCATGTCGCTCAACCGCAGCGAAGCCGGCAAGCCGGGGCTGGTAGCCTCGCTGCCGTTTTCAAGCACGTTGGACGACTCGCTGAAGGTCGGGCCTAGCAAGGCTTGCAATCCGCGGCCTAGGCCTTTTGGTTTTTTGGTGACCATTTTTTGTCTTTCAGGTTTCTAAATATCAAAGGGCAGCGAAAGCGACTCAGGCACGCAGCGGTGGCTGAAGCTGCGCTCGTAATGTTTGTAATTGGGCGTGCCCTTCGGGCCAGTCACCAAGCTGGCTGTCTGCGTTCAGATGCCCTTGCAAGCCCGCGCTCACCCAGTCAGCACCCCAAGCCTCGGCGAATTGGCACGCACGCTCTGCGCTGCAATACGGGTCGTTCTCGCTGCCTATCAAGACGCTGGCAAAGGGCAAGCGCTGCATCGCCACCGGCGACCAGCTTTTTAGCACGGGCCGCAGGGCTTCCCGCTCGGGATCGCCCGGCGCTACCAGCAACGCCGCTTTGACGCGGTGCGTGTTTTTGGAGTGGGAGGCCCAGGCGGCAACCAACTGACAGCCAAGGCTGTGCGCCACCAGCACCACGGGCTCATCTTGCGCGCCAGTTAAAAGCACGTCTTCGAGCCGCGCAATCCAGTCGCCGCGCAAAGGCCGCAGCCAGTCGTGTTGCTCGACGCGCTGGTAACCGTGCGCGGCTTCCCAGCGGCTTTGCCAATGCGCAGGACCGCTGTTGTGCCAACCTGGCAGCAGGAGCACGGCATTCGGGTTCATGAGAGCCGCGTCCGTCACATGACCTTGATGCGTTCGACCATCTCGGCCGAAAAAGCCACAAAGGCTTGCGCACCCTTGGAGGCCGGGTCAAACACCACCCCCGGCACGCCGTAGCTGGGGGCTTCGGCCAAGCGCACATTGCGCGGAATGACGGTATTGAACACCTTGTCGCCAAAGTGCTGCTTGAGCTGCTCGCTGACCTGCAGCTGCAGCGTGATGCGCGGGTCAAACATGACGCGCAGCAAGCCAATGATGGCGAGTTCTTTGTTCAGGTTGGCGTGTACCTGCTTGATGGTATTGACCAAATCGGTCAGGCCTTCCAGCGCGAAATACTCACACTGCATGGGCACGATCACGCCGTGCGCGCAGCACAAGCCATTGAGCGTGAGCATGGACAGCGACGGCGGGCAGTCGATCAACACGAAGTCATATTGGCTGGCGACCTCGGCAATGGCTTGGCGCAGACGCTTTTCACGTCGCTCAACGTCGACCAGTTCAACCTCGGCACCGGCGAGTTCCCGATTCGCGCCCAGCACGTCGTAACTGCAACCCGCATCAACCAATTTTTGGCTGGTGACGCGCGCCTCTTCAATCGTCGCCGACTCCAGCAGCACGTCGTAGACCGTGAGTTCGAGTTGCCGTTTGTCGACGCCCGAACCCATGGTGGCATTGCCTTGCGGATCCAGGTCGATCATCAGCACCCGCTGTCCGGCCTGGGCCAGACCGGCCGCCAGATTGACCGTGGTGGTGGTCTTGCCGACACCCCCCTTTTGGTTGGCGACGCAGAATATTTTGGCCATAGAGGTGATTACGCTTGAAAAAGGAGACGCTTGAAAACCAAGAAGGCGCGGAGCATCAGCACTCAGCGGGACAAGGCCAGCTTGAGGCCAAAACCAATCAAAAACACACCGGCTGCTTTTTCAAGCGCAGATGTGATGCGGGGGTTGGCGCGCAAGCGCGCAGCCAAAAAATAGGTCAGCAACACAGCGCCCAGACCGTACGCAAAGGTCAACACGGCAATGGTCCCAGCCATCACACCAAAGGTGGTGAGACCTTGGTACTTATGTGGGTCGACAAACAACGGAAAGAAGGCCATGTAAAAAACGATGGCCTTGGGGTTCAGCACGGTGATGAGCATGCTTTGGCGAAAGTAGTGGCCTGTTTTCATTTTAAGAATCGGCGCGTCGCCAGGTTTCGCCAGCAGCATCTTGGCACCCAGCCAAGCCAGGTAAGCCGCCCCAACCCACTGCACCAAATGAAACGCCGCAGGGTACGTGGCCAGCAATGCAGATACCCCCGCCACCGCAGCCCACAGCAACACTTGATCGCCGGCCATCACGCCGAAGGTGGCACCCATGCCGCCAGCCAAGCCGCCCTTGCCGGTCGAGGTGATCAAGGCCAGATTGCCCGGTCCAGGAATAGCCAGAAAAACGACAACGGCGATGACGAAAGCGCCGTAATCGGCTACACCGGCGAAAGAGCCCAGCATGGAGTGTCCTTGAATTGAGGTGTGAGTTTACGACAGCGGCAGGACTTACTTCTATACAGCGGCTGACGACGACCTTAACCAGACGATGCAACGGTCTGCATCCAAGCCCGGAACCACCAACTGTTCCACGTGAAACACTGATACCCCGGCAGGCAACACAGACAACTCATCCGCAGGGTGCTTGCCTTTCAAGGCCATCCAAACACCGCCTTGGGCCAGGGCCTTGGCCGACCACGCAGTGAAGTCGGCCAAAGAGGCGAAGGCACGAGAACAAATCACATCAAAGGGCACGGCGATGTTTTCGACGCGCGAATGCAAGCCCATCAAGTTGGTCAAGCCCAAAGACAGAGCCGCCTGCTTGATGAAGGCCGCTTTCTTGCCAACGGTATCAACACAGGTCACCGACAAAATCGGGCAACAAATAGCAAACACAACGCCAGGCAGACCCGCACCAGAACCCACGTCTAGCAGCTTGGCGCCATCCCCTTCTCTGCTTAGCAGACCGCCACTCAACAAGTGTTTTTGCAGCGGCGGGACTGCAGCTAGACTGTCCAGCAGATGGTGCGTGAGCATTTCAGCTGGATCTCGCACGGCGGTGAGGTTGTAGACCTTGGTCCATTTGCCGATCAAGTCTTGGTAATCCAACAGTTGACCGATTTGTAAATTCGACAAATCCAAGGCCAAGGATTTCAGCCCAGCGCGCAGTGCCGCCTCCCTCTCAACCATCATGTCGACGCCTTGACGGACTCAGCCACTTCACCACCATCAGGCTTGGCAACACCTTTCCACAAGTTCTTTTTCAAATGAACCAGCAAGAGTGAAATGGTCGCCGGCGTGACGCCAGAAATGCGCGACGCCAAACCCAAGGTTTCAGGCCTGTGCTTGGCCAACTTTTGTCGAGCCTCAAAACTCAGCGCAGCGACCTGCAAATAATCCAACTCCGGCGGCAGTTTCAAATTCTCGTAATGAGCAGAACGTTCGACCTCGGCCTTTTGCAAGTCTATGTAGCCCGCGTACTTGGCAACGATTTCAATCTGCTCGATCACCACCTTGAGCGTGTCAGCCGGCAGTTGTGTTTCACGTGAAACAGCTGGGCCAGCGTTCGTGGCATCGGCGACCATCGTCGGCAACTCAGCACTCGCAAAGCGTCCGCCATCCAAAGACATCAAGCTGACGTAGCCCACATCAGGGCGGCGCAACAAATCCAACAAGTTGTACTCGCGCTCAATAGCCTTGCCCAATACACGCTCGGCCTCCGCCGCGGGTAGATTATTCGGATGAACCCACAGGCCTCGGAGTCGTTGTGTTTCACGTGAAACAGCATCGCGCTTGCGGTTGAAGGCATCCCAGCGGGCGTCGTCGACCAAGCCAAGCTCCCTGCCCTTTTCGGTCAGGCGCATGTCGGCATTGTCTTCGCGCAACATCAATCGGTACTCGGCACGGCTGGTGA
>JABMMH010000111.1 GCA_013205645.1 Polaromonas sp.
GCTGTATGGATGCGGGCTGGCAGTGCGCCTTGATGGCGCCGACTGAAATCCTGGCTGAACAACACTTCCGCAAACTCATCGGCTGGCTGGAACCGATGGGCATTCAGACCGCCTGGCTCACCGGCAGCCAAAAAGCCAAGGAGCGGCGCGAAGCGCTGGCCTTGATCGCCAGCGGCGCGGCCGGTTTGGTGGTCGGCACACACGCCGTGATTCAAGACAAAGTGGTGTTTAAAAATCTGGCGCTGACGATCATTGACGAGCAGCACCGATTTGGTGTGGCGCAGCGCTTGGCGCTGCGCAGCAAAATGACGGCGGACGGGCAGGAGCCGCATTTGTTGATGATGACGGCCACGCCGATTCCGCGCACGCTGGCCATGAGCTACTACGCCGACCTCGATGTCTCGACCATCGACGAACTGCCACCGGGGCGCACGCCCATCGTCACCAAGGTCATCAGCGACAGCCGGCGCGACGAAGTGGTCGAGCGCATCCGCGGCCAGCTGGCCGAGGGGCGGCAGGTGTATTGGGTTTGTCCTTTGATCGAGGAAAGTGAAGCGGTCGACCTGACCAACGCCACTGAAACCCATGAGTCGCTGTCGGTGGCCTTGCCCGACACGCTGGTCGGCCTGCTGCATTCCCGGATGCCGGTGGCTGAGAAAAAAGCCGTGATGGCACTGTTCAACGCAGGTCAGATCGGTGTGCTGGTCAGCACCACCGTGATCGAGGTCGGTGTGGACGTGCCGAACGCCTCGTTGATGGTGATTGAGCATGCCGAGCGCTTTGGTTTGTCGCAGTTGCACCAACTGCGCGGTCGGGTGGGGCGCGGGGCCGCCGCGTCGGCTTGCGTGTTGCTGTATTCGACCGGCGACGCTCCGCGGCTGGGTGAGACCGCTCGCGCACGGCTCAAAGCCATGGCAGAAACACAAGACGGTTTCGAGATTGCCCGACGTGATTTGGAGATTCGCGGCCCCGGCGAATTCCTTGGTGCACGGCAGTCTGGTGCGCCTTTGCTGCGCTTTGCCGACTTGGCCACCGACACCGATTTGCTGGCTTGGGCACGCGCGCTGGCGCCGCTGATGTTGGACCGCCATGCCGACTTGGCGCAGCGCCATATTCTGCGTTGGCTGGGCGGTAAAGCCGATTATCTGAAGGCTTGACGTTTTGCGAACAAGCCTGTCAGGCAAAAACGGCACAATGCCCGCATGACGCTGACTGAACTCAAATACATCGTGGCGGTGGCCCGCGAAAAGCACTTTGGCAAGGCCGCAGAAGCCTGCCATGTCTCGCAGCCGACGCTGAGCGTGGCCATCAAAAAACTCGAAGAGGAATTACAGGTCAAACTGTTTGAGCGCAACGCCAATGAGATCACGGTGACGCCGCTGGGCGAAGAAATCGTGCGCCAAGCGCAAAGCGTGCTGGAACAAGCTGACAGCATTCGCGAGATCGCCAAGCGCGGCAAAGACCCGCTGGCCGGCGCGCTGCGGCTGGGCATTATTTACACCATCGGCCCGTATCTGTTGCCTGACTTGGTGCGTCAAGTCATCACGCACAGCCCGCAAATGCCCTTGATGCTGAAGGAGAACTTCACCGTCAAGCTGCTGGAAGAATTGCGCACGGGCGAGATTGATTGCGCTATTTTGGCCGAGCCGTTTCCCGACACCAATCTGGCGATGGCGCCTTTGTACGACGAGCCTTTTGTAGCGGCGGTGCCGAGTTCGCACCCATTGGCCCAGCGCGACAACATCACGGCCGAAGAGATGAAGAATGAAACCATGCTGCTGCTCGGCAATGGCCATTGCTTTCGCGACCATGTACTGGAGGTCTGCCCTGAGTTCGCCCGTTTCTCCAGCAACGCCGAAGGCATCCGCAAGAGCTTTGAAGGCTCTTCGTTGGAAACCATCAAGCACATGGTGGCGTCCGGCATGGGTGTGACCTTGGTGCCCCGGCTGAGCGTGCCCAAAGGCGCGCTGGCGGGGGACAGTCAGCCAGCTGTAGCCGTCTTTGATGAGCATCCGTTCATCAAGTACATCCCTTTTGAGGGTCATGTGCCGACGCGCCGTGTGGTGCTGGTTTGGCGGCGCAGTTTCACGCGCTACGAAGCCATCGCGGCCTTGCGCAATGCTATTTACGCCTGTGAGCTGCCGGGGGTGTCGCGGCTGTCTTGATGGATGCAGGGCTTGACCTTCAACCGGCGGCCACATCGCAGGAAGCGTAAAGTCGATCCTTTGTTTCAAAGGAAATCCATGTCTGAAAAATCATTTCCTGGTGCCGCGACAGGCGCCCCGCGCATCAACATCGGTATCAGCGACGAGCACCGCGCCGCTATTGCGCAAGGGCTGAGCGGCCTGCTGGCCGACACCTACACGCTGTACCTGACCACGCACAATTTTCACTGGAACGTGACCGGACCGATGTTCAACACCTTGCACCAGATGTTCATGACGCAGTACACCGAGTTGTGGGCAGCGGTGGACCCGGTCGCTGAACGCATCCGTTCGCTTGGCCACCCTGCGCCCGGCTCGTACGCCCAATTTGTGCAGCTCACCTCCTTGCCTGATGTGCCGTCAACACCGCCCAAGGCGCTGGAGATGGTGCGGATTCTGGTGCAAGGCCATGAAGCCGTGGCGCGCACAGCGCGTAGCCTGTTCCCTGTCGCCGAGCAAGCCGGTGACGAACCCACCGCCGACCTGCTGACGCAGCGTCTGACCGTGCACGAGCAGTCGGCTTGGATGCTGCGATCGCTGCTGGAAGAGTGAGCGGCAACCGGGTGAGGGTGCAGGCGGCCCGTTACCTCCAACTGATCCGTTGGGACAGACCGGCCGGCTGGCTGCTGTTGCTGTGGCCGACGCTGTCGGCGCTTTGGATTGCCTCGGGCGGCTTTCCCGGCTGGCACTTGCTGGTCGTTTTCACGCTGGGCACCTTCCTCATGCGCAGTGCGGGTTGTTGCCTGAATGACGTGGCGGATCGGGACTTTGACCGCCACGTGAAGCGCACCGCGAACCGGCCTGTCACCACGGGCGCCGTGTCTGTCAAAGAGGCTTTGCTGTTGGGCGCCGCATTGGCACTGGCGGCTTTTGCGCTGGTCCTGACCACCAATACCGCGGCAGTCCTGTGGTCATTTGCGGCGCTGGCCGTGACGCTGATTTACCCCTACGCCAAGCGTTACATAGCGATGCCGCAAGCGGTGCTGGGCGTGGCTTTCAGTTTTGGCATTCCCATGGCTTTTGCGGCGGTGCAAGGGCAGGTGCCCTTGTTGGCTTGGTTGCTGCTGCTCGGCAATTTGTTTTGGGTGCTGGCTTACGACACCGAATATGCCATGGTCGACCGCGATGACGACCTGAAAATAGGCATGAAAACCTCGGCCATCACGCTGGGTCGCTTTGACGTGGCCGCCGTCATGCTGAGCTATGGTTTGTATTTGCTGACCTGGACGCTGGCCTTAGCGTCTTTTTCGGGGCTGGCGCTGAACGCGGCCTACGCTGCCGGCGTGGCGCTGGCCGCTGGGCAAGCGGCGTGGCACGGCTGGTTGATTCGGCACCGCGAACGCGCTGGCTGCTTCAAGGCTTTTCGGCTGAACCACTGGCTGGGCTTCGCTGTGTTTGCCGGCATTGCCTTGTCTTATGCTTGATTGGCGATGCCAGCCCGCGCTACGGAAATGAAGGGCCTCAGTTGGGCTCCACGCCGGCCTTGATCAACAAGCCACCCAGGATATCGATTTCATTTTTCAAATGCGCTGCGAGCGCCTCGGGTGTCGCTTTATCTACGTTGACGACCGAGATGCCCATGGCGTCCAAGCGGTTGCGAACCTCAGGGTCTGCCACCGACTGTTGCAGAGCCGCAGTCAAGCGCGCCAGCACTGGTTTTGGCGTTCCTTTGGGCGCATACAAGCCAAAAGAAATGCTAATGTCAAGGTTGTCCACGCCCACCTCTGAGATGGCTGGCGTGTCAGGCAGGGACGGCAAGCGTTGCTTGCCCGCTATGGCGTAAGCCTTGATCTTCTCCCCTTTGACCGAGGGCACCGTGCCTGAGGTTTGGTCGCACAAGACGTCCACTTGGCCGCCCATCAAGTCAGCCAAGGCGGGGCCTGTGCCTTTGTAGGGGATCTCATTGAGCTGAACGTTCAGGGCGCTCATCAGCATCAAGCCGCACAAATGCGATGCTGAGCCCACACCCGCATGTGCCAAGTTGACTTTCTTGCCGTTGGCCTTCAGGTAGGCTACAAACTCGGTCAAATTCTTGGCTGGAAATCCGTTGCGTGCGACGATCAACATCGGACCATTGGTGGCTGAGCCAATCGGTTCAAAATCTTTGACCGGGTGGTAGCTGAGCTTCTTGTACATGGCCAAGTTGGTGGCATGGCTCACGTGAATCATCAACAGGGTGTAGCCATCAGGGTTGGAGCGGGCTACCTTGGCGGTGCCGATGCTGCCAGATGCGCCGGCGGTGTTGTCGACCACGATTTGCTGGCCCAAAATTTTCTGCATGGCACCGGCATACACGCGGGTGATGGTGTCCCCTGGGCCGCCCGCCGCATAGGGCATGACCATGGTGATGGGCTTGTTTGGGTAGCCCTGCGCATGAGCTTGCAGGCCGAGCCCAGCCAAGCCTAAAGCCGACAAACTCAATGACAGAAGCGAGAAACAACGGCGAATTTTTAACATCATGGAAAGTCCTTTTTAAGCGCGGCGGCTTTTCGGTTTGAATGAGTGTGAGGTTGGCGTCAGGCCAACAAACGCTGCCTGATGTCCGTCGGCTCCATCACCTGAAGCGGCAAGGCGCTAGAGCCTGGGATGCCCACTTGGGTGGCGTTCAGCAGCATCGAGACCATCACGTAGGTGCCTGACAAAACCGTCAAATCAATCACCGCTTGTTCACCCATCTTGGCAACGGCTTCTTGCCACAGTGGGTCTGGCACCCGATGGTTCAAGCTCAAGTGGACGCAGTAGTCGTAGACCAGGCGTTCGTCTTCTTGCATGGCGACGGGCCTGCGGCATTCGCGCAAGTCGGCCATCACGGCATCAGACAAGCCCGCTTTGCGAGCGATGATTTCGTGCGCCCACCACTCGTACTGGGCATTGGAAATACGCGCTTGAATCAAGATCGCAAACTCGTTCAAGCGCTTGTTGACGGAGGTCTTGAAGCGCAAATAATCCAGCAAGTCAAAGCAGCGGCGCGCCATGTCGGGACTGCGCAAGAGGGCGCTGTACGGGCCCCCCAAGCCAGCGCTGGAGACTTTTAAAATATCGTCTGCCAGCGGTTTTATCGCGTCGGGCAAGGCGTCGTAAGAGATGGGGGTAAGTCGTTCATTCACGCCCACATTATTAAGGCCGTGGACGGGCGGAAAGAGCCGGGAATACCCGAACATCAGACGTGAAAAAGCCCGCTCGAAGCGGGCTTTTTCACTGGCCAGGGCCAGTCGTCGGTGGCTGACGCTTAAGCGGCTGGGGCCGTGGCTTTGGCTTTAGACGCACGCTTGCTTTTCTTGGCCTTTTTGGCTTTGGCAGTCCCTTTGCTGGCCGTTGGCGCTGCTTTTTCAGCGGGTGCGGCGGTAGGTGCAGCAGCAGGGGTGGCTGGGGTCACGGCGCCGCCGGTTTGGGCTGCCACCGGCGTGGAAATCACAGCCAATGGCATGGCGAGAACGGCAGCGCTAGCGAGGACGGTCAGAAATTTTTTCATGGTGATTCCAGTGGTTGAAGGTGAGAGTGTCTGGTTAGAACTTACTTGAATTCAGCGCTTTGGAACGCTGGGTACAACCTTTCAACGTGGCTAAGGTGTTGGCCGTTGACGTGGTTTCTGATAAATGTTTCGTGGCGATTAAAAAGATGTCGTTTCAGTCAGCGCCAAACTCATCGCCCAGCTCAGCGGCGCGCTCACGGGCGGCCTGCATGGCTTGCTTGAACTGCTGTTTGACACCGCTGTGCTCCATCGCCGTCAGTGCTGCGTAGGTGGTGCCGCCCTTGGAGGTGACACGCTCGCGCAGCGTTTTGGGTGGCTCATCAGAGGCTTGGGCCAAGGCCGAGGCGCCGACAAAGGTGGCGATGGCGAGCTCTCTGGCTTGGGCGGCGTCCAGGCCCATTTCGGTGCCGGCTTCCAGCATGGCTTCGATGAAATAAAACACATAGGCCGGACCCGAGCCCGACAGGGCGGTGACGGCGTCCAGTTGTGCTTCGTGCTCCAGCCACAAGTGGGCGCCGGTGGTGTCTATGACCGACTCAATCACCTGCCGGTCTGCAACAGTCACGGCCGGTCTGGCCAGCAAGGCGGTCATGCCTTGGCCGATCAGAGCGGGCGTGTTGGGCATGGCGCGCACCACGCGTTCGGTGCCGAGCCAGCGCGCGATGCTGTCTGAACGAATGCCAGCGGCCACACTCAGGTGCAAGGCCGTCAACGTGTGGGCCCGAACTTGGATCGCCGCTTGATTGAAGATTTGCGGTTTGATGGCCCACACCGCCAAGCCGGCGCGCGACAAGCTGGCTTCGGCGCTGGGCATGACCGTGACGCCAAACTGGGATGTCAGCCGCTCAGCTTGCTCGGCAAAAGGCTCGACCACCTGAATCTGCGTCGGTGCCAGACCGCGCTTGAGCAGTCCGCCAATGATGGCGCTGGCCATGTTGCCGCCACCGATGAAGGCGATCTGTAATGTGCTGATGTTGCTGCTGGCCATGCTTGTGCGGTCCTCTGGGTGTCTGATGAAGCTGATCTGCAAATTGTCGCTGAAGCAGGCGCTACTTCAGCACCGTCTGCCGCACCGCATGCTCCCACTCGGCCATCCGGGCTGCAGCGCGTTCCGAACTCATGGCCGGTAAAAAGGTGCGCTCCGCACGCCACAGGCTGGCCAATTCGTCGGTGTTTTTGTAGACGCCGCTGGACAAACCAGCCAGCCAAGCGGCACCCAAGGCGGTAGTTTCTGTCACCACTGGGCGAACGACGGGGATGCCGAGCAAATCGGCTTGGAACTGCATCAACAAGTTGTTGGCGCAGGCGCCGCCGTCAACGCGCAGCACGGACATCGGCACCCCTCCGGCGCTGAGGGCGTCGCGGTTCATGGCTTGTACCAGCGCAGCGCTCTGAAACGCAATGCTTTCCAAGCCGGCGCGCGCGATGTGCGCCAGCGTGGTGCCGCGCGTGATGCCGGTGATGGTGCCGCGGGCGTCGGGTTCCCAGTAAGGCGCGCCCAAGCCGGTGAAGGCGGGCACCAGCATCACGCCGCCGGTGTCCGGCACGCTTTGCGCCAACCCTTCTGCTTCGGCGCTGCTTTCAAAGGCGTTCAGGCCGTCGCGCAACCATTGCACCACCGCACCGCCGACAAAGACGCTGCCTTCCATGGCGAATTCTGTCTGGGACGAGGTTTGCGCGGCGATGGTCGTCAGTAGGCCGTTTTGGGAGCTCTGAAATTGTGTGCCGTTGTGCATCAGCAAAAAGCAGCCGGTGCCGTAAGTGTTTTTGGCCATGCCGGGGCTGAAACAAGCTTGGCCAAAGGAGGCGCTTTGCTGGTCGCCTGCCACGCCGCCAATCGGGATCGCGTGGCCCAGCAGGTCAGGCCGGACTTCGCCAAAGTCGCCGCTGGAGGGTCGGACTTCTGGCATCAGCGACGGCGGAATGCCAAGCAGCGCCAGCAACTCGGCGTCCCACTGCTGGGTGCGCACATTGAACAGCATGGTGCGCGACGCATTGGTGACGTCGGTGGCGTGCAACGCACCCTGGGTGAGTTGCCACATCAGCCAGCTGTCGATGGTGCCAAAAGCCAATTCGCCGCGCTCGGCCTGAGCGCGGGCATCCGGCACATGGTCAAGCAGCCATTTGAGCTTGGTGGCTGAAAAATAGGCGTCAATCCGCAGCCCGGTGGTGGACTGGATCAGCGCCTCTTTGCCTTGCGCGCGCAGCTGTACGCAGGTGTCTTCGGCGCGGCGGTCTTGCCAGACGATGGCGTTGTGGATGGGCTGGCCAGTCTTGCGGTTCCAAACCACCGTGGTTTCACGCTGGTTGGTGATGCCCAGTGCGCGCATGTCGCTGGCTTTCAAGCCGGCTTTGTCGAGCACCTGCTGCGCAGTGGCCAACTGAGTCCGCCAAATTTCCATCGGGTCATGTTCGACCCAGCCGGGTTGCGGAAATATTTGCGTCAACTCCAGCTGTGCCATCGCGACTATTTGACCTTCAACGTCAAAAATAATGCTGCGGGAGCTGGAGGTGCCTTGGTCGAGAGCGAGCAGATAGGTCATGCGGGAACCGCCACGTCGTAGTGCACCAGGGCTTCGGCCAGCAGGGCTGGAAAAGGATCGGGTGGCGGGGCGTCGGTGAACAAGCGATCAATCTGTGAAAGCGTTGCCACCTCGACCATGGCCGGGCGGTTGAACTTGCTGCTGTCGGCGGCCAGCCAGACCTCACGCGCATGCGACAGGATGGTTTGGGCAACCTTGACCTCGCGGTAATCGTAGTCCCGCAGGCTGCCATCGGCTTCGATGCCGGAGATGCCGATGACGGCGATATCGACCTTGAATTGGCGAATGAAGTCAACCGCGGCTTCTCCCACGATGCCCCGGTCGCGCCCGCGCACCACGCCGCCCACCACGATCACCTCGCTCTTGGCGTTGGCGCTGAGGATGCTGGCCACGTTCAAGTTGTTGGTGATGACCTGCAAGCCGCTGTGCTGCATCAAGGCTTTGGCAATGGCTTCGGTGGTGGTGCCGATGTTGAGAATCAACGAGCAGTTGTTGGGGACGGCTGCCGCGACGGCTTGGGCAATCCGGTAC
>JABMMH010000112.1 GCA_013205645.1 Polaromonas sp.
AACTTGCGCCCGATCAGGCGCTTGACCGCGTACAGCGTGTTGCGCGGGTTGGTCACCGCTTGGCGTTTGGCTGAAGCGCCCACCAGCACGTCGCCACCTTCTTGGTACGCGACGATGGACGGTGTTGTGCGTGCGCCTTCAGAGTTTTCAATGACGCGGGGCGTGTTGCCCTCCATGACGGAAACGCAGCTGTTGGTGGTTCCGAGGTCAATGCCGATGATTCTTCCCATGATGCTCAACTCCTGTTATTTTTAATGAATGCTGCCGAAAGAGGACCCTGATGTTGGGGTCTGCTCATCTGGCGAATTGACTGCTTGTTTGATGTTACGAAGCTGACTTAAGGTTAAGTGCTGAAACTTCAAGACCCAGTGGTTGCTTATTTAGGCGCGGCAACAGTAACCAGAGCCGGGCGCAGCACACGGTCAGCGATGAGATAGCCCTTTTGCAAGACCATGACCACGGTGTTGGTCTCTTGCGTTGACTCAGCCGGCAGCGGCACCATACTGATCGCTTGGTGCTGGTGCGGATCGAACTTGTCTCCGGCAGCCGGGTCGATGGCCATCACACGGTTGCGCTCCAGCGCGCTCTTGAGCTGCTTCAGCGTGGCTTCAGTGCCTTCGCGGATTTGCTCGGTATTGGCTTCTTTGAGCTGCAGACCGGCTTCTAGGCTGTCGGCGACAGGCAGCAGGCTTTCGGCAAAACTCTCGAGGGCAAACTTGCGCGCCTTCGAGATTTCTTCGTCAGCCCGGCGACGGGAATTTTCTGCTTCAGCTTTGGCGCGCAAGTAGCTGTCGGCCAATTCTGTATTTTTAGCTTGCAAGGCCAGAATTTCTGCCTGCAAGCCAGGCAACGCCTCAATGGCATCGACTTCATTGGCTGATTGCGCCGCCTCGAGTTCTTCCGGGCTGGGGGCGCCGGTCAGGTTTTGGTTTTGTTCGGGTGAGTTTTTTTGTTGCATTGGAACTTGGTTGGAAATGCGTTCAGAAAAGCATTTGGGGATGCCATGGCCCTTTTCAAGGCATGGGATTTAAAAAGCACCCGTTGGTGACGGGCTTACTTGGCGGGGGGGTTGACGCTGGCCGCTTTGACCTGGCTGGCCGACCATTTGCTGGCAAACGCCGGCAACTCGTTCAGGCGTTTCAGCAGGTCTGTGCCCATAGTAGTGACGATATAGCCATTGCCGTCATGGAGCATCAGGCCAGCCGCGCGAAGCTCTTTGATGCGGGTGTTCAGGGTGTTCGGGGTGATGTTGCCGATGCTGTCTTGCAGCAGGCGAAAAGTCTGGGGGTGGCCGTTCTTGAGTGCCCATAAAACACGCAGCGCATAGCGTGACTCCAGCAACTCCAGCAGTTGGCCTACCGCCGCGTTTTCCTTCGCACCCATGGAACTCATCCTCTTCTCGTCTTCTTTTTGAATTTCTGCAAAACTGCCATGAGCCTACGCTTGCCGGACAAATGTAACTTAATTTTCCGGGTTTGTCGCTTCTTCGCTCCTGTTTTTATAGCTTACAGATCAATGACTGCAAGCCGTTACGGTGATCTCCCGATTGACATTTTTGGATTCATCTGGTGTTTTGTTTATTTTAAATTTTATGTGGGCTCAGGGTTGCATCGTGTGCAGGTTGTTGCCTTTTTGCAAACGTTCACGGCTATTGGACAAATGCGTGCGCATGGCGGCCCGAGCGGCCTCGACGTTTTGCTGTTGACGCGGGTGCGCGGAATGATCATCGTGCCAAGGTAGGTCATCAGGCCCGCAAAGTGGCGGTTGCCGGTCAAGTGGGCCACTTCCAGTGGAACTGAAAGTCAGGGGGCACCGCATCTGAATCTTGATGAATGGACTCTTGAAAGGCGTCCAAAGCGGCCTTCATGGCCTTCATGGCCAGCAGGTTGTCAGGGGTGCGGCGCAGCGCGGCAAGACCAGCGATTTCGGTCTCTAAGCTGATACGCAGTTCCAGCATAAAGGTGCCTATGCCATGCCGGGTTTCAGCCAGCGCGGAGGCTTGCAACTTGTAGATAGCTTCGCGCACGACAGTCCGGCTGACGCCGAAGTGGCTCATGATTTCGGATTCGGTTGGCAGTTTGGTGCCGGGCTGGAGTTGGCCTTCTCGAATGCTGCCAGCCAAGCTGTCGACGACTTCAGTCACCAAGCCACGGGGATGGCGCGCTTCTGTACGTTCTTTGAGGGCAAAGGGGGCCAAGCCGCTGGCGGGTCCGGTGCTGGCAAGGGTTTCTAGGGGGTCATCAATGAGGGATTGATATTAAAGTTTGAGCTTTGAGGGTTTATGTCAGGCAACGCATCACTGATGTCTTGACTTGTCGACACTTTATCAAATCCTCATGAAAAGTTTAATTCAACTCATAAGCGATCCAACTCAGCCATGACACCAACCGTTCCTTACCAATCCTTCCCCAACAGTTTCAAGCGCGATTTGCTGGCGGGTAAAAAACTCATCGGCTGCTGGTCGTCGCTGGCCAGTCCGATCACAGCGGAGGTTCTGGGTTTGGCGGGTTTTGACTGGATTCTGCTGGACGGCGAGCATTCGCCAAACGATGTCAACACGTTTATTCCGCAACTCATGGCGCTGAAGGACAGCCCGACCGCACCTATCGTGCGGCCGTCGTGCAACAGCGCGGTTGAGATCAAAAGATTGCTAGACGCGGGCTTTTACAACTTCTTGGTGCCCTTCGTTGAAAGTGCTGAAGAAGCGCGCAATGCGGTTTCTGCCACGCGTTATCCACCGCAAGGCATTCGCGGTGTGGCGGTGTCGCAGCGCAGCAATCGTTACGGCTCCATTCCAGATTATCTGAAAAACATCAACGAGCACATCTGCGTGATGGTTCAAATCGAGAGTCTGGCTGGCGTGGCCGCAGTCAAAGCGATTGCCGCAATAGACGGTGTTGACTCTATCTTTGTCGGCCCTTCAGATTTGGCCGCTGCGCTGGGGCATCTGGGCAATCCGTCACACCCCGAGGTTCAAGCCGTGATCGCCAAAGTGTTTGCCGATGTCAAGGCTGCCGGCAAACCGGTCGGCATTTTGGCGCCACTCGAAGCACAAGCTCGCAACTACTTGGCGCTGGGCGCGACTTTCGTGGGCGTCGGCAGCGACCTCGGGACTTTCCGCAGCGCCACTCAAGCCTTGTGCGATCGCTACCGCGATTGAGTGGCGATCCATTTCACCCATTTTTGAACTGAGAAGGGAGTATTTGAATGAGCAAACTTGGATTCATTGGCTTGGGCATCATGGGTGCGCCCATGGCTGCCCATTTGATCAAAGCCGGGCATGAGGTTTTCCTGAATACCCGCAGCAAGATACCGGCCGATCTGTTGACCGGCAGCGCCATCGCCAGTGCCTCGCCGCGTGAAGTGGCTGAGCGCGCAGACATTATTTTCATGATGCTGCCCGACACACCGGATGTCGACAAAGTGCTGTTTGGCGAGAACGGTGTCGCCGCCGGCTTGTCCAAAGGCAAGACGGTGGTCGACATGAGCTCGATCTCACCGATGGACACCAAGACCTTTGCGCAAAAGATCAACGCCCTGGGCGCTGACTATCTGGACGCACCTGTTTCGGGTGGTGAAGTGGGTGCTAAGGCGGCGAGCCTGACCATCATGGTCGGCGGGCCCGATGCAGTGTTCGAACGCGTCAAGCCGCTGTTTGAGCTGATGGGTAAAAACATCACGCTGGTCGGTGGCAACGGCGACGGCCAGACCTGCAAGGTCGCGAACCAGATCATCGTGGCACTGAACATCGCTGCTGTTGGCGAAGCCCTGCTGTTTGCCAGCAAGGCCGGCGCGGACCCGGCCAAAGTGCGTCAAGCCTTGATGGGTGGTTTTGCCGCCTCACGCATTTTGGAAGTGCACGGTGAGCGCATGATCAAACGAACTTTTGCCCCAGGCTTTCGGATTGGCTTACATCAAAAAGACCTGAGCTTGGCCTTGAACGGTGCGCGG
The DNA here is from genome assembly GCA_013205645.1 of Polaromonas sp. GTDB lineage: Bacteria > Pseudomonadota > Gammaproteobacteria > Burkholderiales > Burkholderiaceae_C > Polaromonas. Next base: position 3,952 of record JABMMH010000112.1, read on the forward strand.
GCTTTGGGTGTGGCGCTGCCGCAAACCGCCGGTGCGGCGCAACTGATGCAAGTCTGCAGTGCCAATGGCATGCAGGACTTGGACCATTCCGCCTTGGTTCGGTCGCTCGAGTTGATGGCGAACCACCCAATCGCTAAGGGCTGAGGGCTGAGCCAGCCGAAGCCGACTCAGCGCGTTTTTACATACCGCTGTAGTTGGGTCCGCCGCCGCCTTCCGGCGTGACCCAGACAATGTTTTGCGTCGGGTCTTTGATGTCGCAGGTTTTGCAGTGCACGCAGTTTTGCGCGTTGATCTGCAACCGGTCGGTGTTGTCCGGGTTCTTCACGTACTCATACACACCGGCTGGGCAGTAACGGCTTTCAGGGCCGGCGTAGAGCGCTAAATTGACGTTGACGGGCACGCTGGCGTCTTTCAGTGTCAGGTGCGCGGGTTGCTGCTCTTCGTGATTGGTGTTCGAGACAAACACTGAACTCAAGCGGTCGAAGGTGATCTTGTTGTCTGGCTTTGGGTAAACGATCGGTTGGCATTCTGCTGCCGGTTTCAGCATGAGGTGGTCGGGCACGGTACGGTGAATCGTCCACGGCGGACTCTGAATGCCCAGGCGCGGCAGCAGCCACTGCTCGATGCCGGTCATGAACGAGCCCATGTACAAGCCTTTTTTGAACCACGCCTTGAAGTTGCGAGACTGGTTCAGTTCTTTGGCCAACCAGCTTTTGGCGTAGGCCGCCGGGTAGGCGCTGAGTTCGTCGTGCTGCCGACCATTCGTCACCGCGGCGTACGCGGCTTCAGCGGCCAGTTTGCCGGTTTTGACGGCGGCGTGGCTGCCCTTGATGCGGGCGGCGTTGAGGTAACCGGCTTCGCAGCCGATCAAGGCACCACCCGGGAACACCGTCTTCGGCAAACTCAAGGCACCACCGGCGGTGATGGCGCGCGCACCATAGCTGATGCGCTTGCCGCCTTCGAGGTACTGGCGAATCGCAGGGTGCGTTTTCCAACGCTGCATTTCTTCAAACGGGCTGAGGAATGGGTTGCTGTAGTCCAGCCCGGTGACCAGCCCAAGCGTGACCTTGTTGTCTTCCAAGTGGTACATGAAGCCGCCGCCATAGGTGTCGGATTTCATCGGCCAGCCGGCGGTGTGCACGACCAGACCGGCTTTGTGTTTGGCCGGGTCAATCTCCCATAACTCTTTGATGCCTAGCGCATAGGCTTGTGGGTCTTTGCCGGCGTCCAGCTTGAAGCGGCTGATCAATTGGCGACCCAAATGGCCGCGTGCGCCTTCGGCAAACACCGTGTACTTGCCGTGCAGTTCCATGCCGAGCTGGAAGTTCTCGCCGGGTTCGCCGGTTTTGCTGACGCCCAGATTGCCGGTGGCCACGCCTTTTACTGAGCCGTCTTCGTTGTACAGCACTTCAGCGGCCGCAAAACCGGGGAAAATTTCAACGCCTAGGTTTTCAGCTTGCTGCGCCATCCAGCGCACCACATTGCCCAGGCTGACGATGTAGTTGCCCTTGTTGTGCATGCAGTCGGGGACTAAAAAGCCCGGCGTTTTGGTGGCGCCTTGCTCGCTTAAAAACAGCACTTCATCAGATGTGACGGGCTGGTTGAGGGGCGCGCCTAGGGCCTTCCAGTCGGGAATCAATTCAGTCAAGGCTTTCGGGTCCATCACCGCCCCCGAGAGAATGTGTGCGCCGGGCTCAGAGCCTTTTTCCAGCACCACCACGGAAATTTCTGTGCCGTTGGCTGCCGCCAGTTGTTTCAGGCGAATCGCTGTGGCCAAGCCGCCGGGACCACCGCCGACCACCACCACGTCATAGTCCATGGCTTCACGGGGACCGAATTGGGCCAGGATGTCTTCGTTGTTCATGCGGTGGGGGCTCCGTGATAATTGAGTTTTGCGGTGTCTAGCTGGCTGCAAGGGTAAGGGTTTACCTGCGGCTAGCAATGAATTTATTATGCCGTCTGTGGGTCACGCATCGTCGTCGAAGCATATTTGCGCTGCTGTATTCTTTCGCTAGGGACGGTCAATGGCCGTCGCTTGCACAATCCGCCGCGTGTGTGCTGTTCACGCTCGGCATTCTGGTTTCAAACAAGGTACACGCATGAAGATCGAGATTCCCGAGAAGAAAAAATTCGTCTACGAAATGCTCATCCCGATCCGTTGGGGCGACATGGACGTGATGGGCCATGTCAACAACTGCTCTTACTTCCGTTATTTGGAGGTGATCCGCGTGGACTGGACGCGCAGCATCGGCGCCATGCCCGACCCCAAAGGTGACGGCACGGTCATCATCAACGCTTTTTGCAACTTCTACAAGCAGCTGGAATACCCGGGCGACTTGTTGGTCAAAATGTATGTGAGCGATGCTGCGCGCACAACCTTTGAAACTTGGGCCACGATGGAGCGGGTAGACCAGCCCGGCGTGATTTACGCGGCCGGTGGTGCCACCGTCATTTGGGTCGACTCGCCTGCGCAAAAAGCCAAGAGCTTGCCGGATCACGTTCGAAAAATTGTCTCAGGTCTTGACTGAGTTTCCTGAGCTGTCTGCAAAACGGCCACGCAGATAAGCCACAATTTTGTCGGAGTCGTAAAGCCACTGGCTGCTGCCAGCAGCGTCTGTGATCTTCAGACAAGGGACTTTGGCAAGTCCGCCGCCTTGCTGAAGCGCTTGCCGGTCGCTCCCTTGGGGTTGCGCGTCGATGCGTTGAATTGGCAGCGTCAAGCGGTGCATTTCTTGCCGAACTTTCATGCAAAAAGGGCAGGTCTTGTAGTGGTAAAGCGCCAAGCGCTCACACTGCTTGTCGACGATGGTTTGCGCGGCCTGTGCGCGCACCAGCCCAGCGGGCCGGCTCAAGCGTTCTTTGATCAAGATGACCGGGCCGAGGACCACGCGCAGGGTTTTGAAAAAGGAGCGGATTAAAAATTTCATGTGTGATGTTAATCGGAAGGACGCCGCCTTCCGAGGGTCTTCATTTGATTTTTGGAACGCGTCCCATCAGATAAAACTCCGCATTCGGCTGCATGTTGCTAAAGCTCGCGATTCGGTTCGAGAGGCCAAAAAACGCTGTGATGGCGGCAATATCCCAAGCATCTTCGTCGGTGAATCCTTGTGCGTGCAGTGCCTCGAAGTCGGTATCTGTTATTTCGTGCGAACGCTCGCAGACTTTCATCGCAAAGTCGAGCATGGCTTGTTGGCGCGGGCTGATGTCGGCCTTGCGGTAGTTCACGGCGACTTGGTCGGCCAACAGCGGTTTTTTTTCATGAATCCGCAGGATCGCGCCGTGCGCCACCACGCAATACAAGCAGTGGTTCGCCGCACTGGTGGTGGTCACGATCATCTCCCGGTCGCCCTTAGTGAGCGAGCCGGTCGGGTTCCCCCCTTCCTCTTTGATCATCAGGGCATCGTGGTACGCGAAGAAGGCGCGCCATTCGGCTGGGCGCCGCGCCAGCAGCAGAAAGACGGTGGGTACGAAACCGGCCTTATCCTGTACGGCCAAGATTTTGAGCCGAATGTCTTCCGGTAAGTCTTGCAGTTCAGGCAGTGGAAAGCGGTTCATGTGAGCATCTCCAGTTTGATTGATGACGCACTATCGCACAGGTTAAAACCAGAAGCGGCTGCCGCCCGCTCGGTCTGCAAGGCCAGCCGTTATGCTGTGAGTTTTATGCAGGAACGACCCACATGAACGCAAGCGACAGCAACTTTGACAAAGGCTTGATCACCCGTAAAAAGGTGATGGGCGAAGATTTCGTGGCCAAAGCGCTGGGCGGTGCGACGGATTTCACGCAGCCAATGCAAGAGCACATCACGGCCAAAGCTTGGGGCGATGTCTGGCAGCGGCCAGGGCTGGACCTCAAAACCCGCAGTTTGATCACCGTCGCTATGCTGACGGCCATGGGCAAGCAGCACGAGCTGAAAGGCCATGTGCGCGGCGCCCTCAACAACGGCGTGACGCCCGCTGAACTTCAGGAAGTCTTGCTGCAAGCCGCCGTGTATTGCGGCGTGCCCACGGCGGTGGATGCGTTTCGCAGCGCGGCTGAAGTCGTCGACGGACCGAAAGCTGGCTGAAGCATCAGTCCTTGGCGCTGTCGCGACTCGCCCAAACCGTTTGTTGGAGGCGGTGCAGGGCTGCGACTTCAGCGCGCAGGGCGCGAATTTCATTCATCAGTTCACGCTCAATGCCCCGCTCTTCTTTGCCCACAAAGATGGCGGCAACCGATGCCGTCACCAGTGACAACACTGCCAGACCCCGCAGCGCCACCAGTACCGCAAAAGTTCTGGAGGCATGGGTGCTGGGCACGATGTCCTCGTAACCCACGGTAGCTGCCTTGGTGAAGGCCAGCCAAAAGCTGACGCCGCCCAGCAGCAATATCTTCAGCGACAGGCCTAGGGAATAGAGCAAGCCCCGGCGTGTGATGAACTGAAAACGCCATTTTTTTAACGCATGGATTGACTACAGAACGGGCAATGGGTTTTTTCTCGGCTCAGCCGGCCAACAATTTATGCACCAAATCTGCCGTGGTGGAGGCCTTGTATTTGCGCATCAGCCGCGCCCGATAAACCTCTACCGTTCGGTGGCTGATCGCCAGCGCACGGCCAATTTCTTTCGATGTCAGGCCGCCCATCAAATGCGCGGCCACTTCGCGTTCGCGGGCGGTGAGTTCGGCGGTCACCGGGCGCCGTGAACTGAGGTCTTCAAAAGTCCAGATGCCGGCTTCGTGCGGTGCATCGCGGTTCAGCGTGCGGCCAGTCACATGGCACCAAAACCGCTCGTCTTGAAAGCGGCCACCCATGCGTTTCATGATGCGGTCATCGGCATAGACGCCGTTGGCATTCAAGATCGGAATCAGCCGCGCGCCGATGCGTTCGTACTCGGCGGCGCTCGGGTAAAGCACCTTGAAGGACTGGCCTACCAATTGATCGCGTGCCGCACCAAACATCTCGCAGACGTGCTGATTGCAGTCGACGATGGCGCGGTTTCGGGACAACACCAAGCCCACCGGTGCCAAGTCGAAAGCCAGTTGGTAATCCACGTCCATGGGGCAAACCTTTAGGGAAAACTACGTAATGCGTTACGTAGTATCTTAGTGGCTCTGCAGATTCAACCGGAGACCCTTTTGAACAAAATTTTTCCCTCCGCCGAAGCCGCTCTGAAGGGCGTCGTCAAGGACGGCCAGCTCATGGCGGTCGGTGGTTTTGGCCTGTGCGGCATTCCTGAAGCGCTGATCGAGGCGCTCAAACAAAGCCAGGTTAAAAACCTCACCGTGATCTCCAACAACGCAGGCGTTGACGGCTTTGGCCTCGGCAAATTGTTAGAGACGCGGCAGATCAAAAAAATGATTTCGAGCTACGTCGGTGAGAACAAAGAGTTCGAGCGCCAGTTCCTCGCTGGTGAGTTGGAACTTGAGTTCACACCGCAAGGCACGCTGGCTGAAAAACTGCGCGCAGGCGGTGCCGGCATCCCGGCGTTTTTCACCAAAACCGGTGTTGGTACCTTGGTCGCTGAAGGCAAAGAGCTGCGCGAGTTCGATGGCGACAACTACATCATGGAACGCTCCTTGGTTCCCGATGTCTCGTTCGTCAAAGCGCAGACTGCAGACAAGTCGGGCAACCTGCGCTTTCGACTGACGGCCCGCAACTTCAACCCGGCTGTGGCCATGGCTGGCAAGCTGTGCATTGTCGAGGTCGAGGAGATCGTCGAGCTGGGCGAACTGGCCCCTGATGACATTCATTTGTCAGGCATTTACGTGCACCGCATCGTGCTCAATGCCAGCCCTGAAAAGCGCATTGAAAAACGCACGGTGACCGTGCCGACCAGTAACCCAATAGGAGCCTGACATGGCGTGGAATCAAGACCAAATGGCAGCCCGTGCGGCCCAAGAACTCGAAGACGGTTTTTATGTCAATCTCGGCATCGGCATTCCGACGCTGGTGGCCAACTTTGTGCCCGCAGACATGGAAGTCTGGCTGCAATCTGAAAACGGCATGCTCGGCATCGGGGCTTTTCCGACCGAAGACCAAGTCGACGCCGACGTCATCAACGCCAGCAAGCAAACGGTGACCACGATCGCGGGTTCGTCGATCTTCGGCAGCCACGACAGCTTTGCCATGATCCGTGGCGGCAAGATCAACCTGTCCATCCTCGGCGCCATGCAGGTCAGCGAGCAGGGTGACTTGGCGAACTGGATGATCCCCGGCAAGATGGTCAAAGGCATGGGTGGCGCGATGGATTTGGTGGCCGGCGTCAAACGCGTGATCGTGCTGATGGAGCACGTCGCCAAAAAGAAAGACGGCACCGAAGATCTGAAGATCTTGAGCCAATGCAGCTTGCCGCTGACAGGTGTGGGTGTGGTCGATCGCATCATCACTGATCTGGCCGTCATGGACGTCACACCGCAAGGCTTGAAAGTTGTTGAGATGGCGCCCGGCGTGACGTTGGAATTGCTGCAGTCGAAGACGGGTGTGGCGCTGATTTGAGTTGACTTGTCAGTCGCTCAAGCTGTGGACAAAGTCGAGGCCAAGAAGTTGATCAACCCCGATACACGGTGTGGGATGTAGCGGTTGCTCGGCAGCACGGCATAAATCCCGAGCGGCGCGGGTTCGTAGTCCTGCAATACGGTCACTACACTGCCATTGTCCAAATAAGAGTAGGCTAAACAGGCGTGCTGCGCCAAATCGTGTGGATGTGTTGGGTGGCTTTGCTGTGCCAATTATTGGGGCGAGGCTACGGTTAGCAGGCGTGTCTCACCCAGCTTGCGCACGATGTCGGCGGGTTCTAAGCGACTGATGACGCGAATGGACAAGTCAATGCCTTCTTTAATCAGCTTGCTGCGGCGGTCTGTGAGGTCCATCACGAGTTCGATGTCTGAATGGGTCTCTGCGAATTAAAGCAGTGCAGGCATGAGGCGTTGCAGCCCGAAACGCAAAGGCATGACCAGCCGAATGCGGCCTCTAAGGTCGGTCTTTTCTTCAAACAGACTTGATTCAGCGGCGTCCACCATGTTCAGAATGACGCGGCACTTCTCCAGATAAGCTGAAAGGTGTTCCGCAAGCACAAGCTCACGGTGAGCGGCAGCTGGCGCATGGACGAGACTTACATCAAGGTCAAGGGTGTCTGGAAATAGCTGTGCCGCGCGGTGGACAAGGAGGAAAAGACGGTCGACTTCCTGTTGACGGCCAGGCGCTACAAGGCCGCAGCCCTGCGGTTCTTTGAAAAAGCCATGAAGGCTAGCGGTGCTCCCGAGAAGGTCACGATGGACAAGAACAGAGCCAATAAAGCTGCCATGAATGATATCAATGGCAGAGGCGAAACGTCGATCATCGTCAGGCAAGTCAAGTACCTGAACAATATCGTGGAGCAGGACCATCGGGCCATCAAGCGGGTCACCAGGCCAATGCTCAACTTCAAGTCATTTCGGGCCGCCAGAAATGTCCTGGCCGGCATTGAACTCATGCACATGATCCGCAAAGGCCAGCTCCTGCTGGAAGGTAGTACCGAGCTGTCGTTTGCCGACCAGTTTTATGCACTGGCATGAAAAATCCGTCCAATTTGAGAAACTGGCATCCGTTCATGCGCCAAGCACGTTCATCAGCCAGCAACGCGACAGAGCCCAGTCAAAGCCGTTACGCAAATCCAATAACG
>JABMMH010000021.1 GCA_013205645.1 Polaromonas sp.
CCACTTCACGCACGGCGCGGTAGATCAGGTGCAGTCGCGGCAGTTTGCTGGCGCTAGGGTCGGTGGCCAGACGCTGCACAATGTTTTCAACCACCACGATGGCGGCATCGACCAACATGCCGATGGCAATCGCCAGACCCCCCAAACTCATCAAGTTGGCCGACATGCCAAAGCTGCTCATCAGAATAAAGGTGAACAGCGCGGCCAAGGGCAACACCAGCGCCACCGTCAAAGCGGCGCGAATATTGCCCAAAAACAAGCCCAGCAAAATAATCACCAGCAGCGTCGCTTCCAGCAGCGCGGTGGAGACCGCGTTGACCGCCTTGGTGACCAGCGAGGAGCGGTCGTAAAAGGTCTTGATCACCACGCCCGCGGGCAGGCTGGCTTGGAGTTCGGCCAGTTTTTGACGCACGCCCGTGACCACTTTTTGGGCGTTTGAACCGGCCAGACCCAGCACCAAACCTTGCACCGCCTCTGCACGCCCGTCTTGCGTGACGACGCCGTTGCGCGTCACGGTGCCGATGCTGACGTCGGCCAAGTTGCCTAAGCGAACGGGTGAGCCGCCTTGCACGGTGACGACGATGGCGCGTAAATCTTCTAGGCTGTTGATGCTGCCCTCCGTGCGCACCAGCAGCACTTCGTCACCCTCACGCAGGCGGCCGGCTCCGTCGTTGCGGTTGTTCGCCTCAACCGCCTCTTTCAGTTGCGTCAGGGTCACGCCGCTGGCCGCCATGCGAACCGGGTCGGGAACGATTTCGTAGGCCCTGACGACGCCGCCCAATGCATTCACATCGGCCACGCCCGGCACGGTGCGCAGCGCGGGTCGAATGACCCAGTCGAGCAGACTGCGACGCTCAGCGAGTGTCATCGCGTCAGACTCAACGGTGAACATGTACATTTCGCCCAGCGGCGTCGTGACCGGGGCCATGCCGCCGGAAATCCCAACCGGTAGGCTGGCCGTCAAGCCGCCAAGCCGTTCGCTCACTTGCTGGCGCGCCCAATAAATGTCAGTCCCATCTTCGAAATCAATCGTCACGTCGACCAAGCCGTACTTGGTCACGGAGCGCAGAATTTTGGTTTTGGGAATGCCAAGCATGTCGACTTCGATCGGCACCGAGATGCGGCTTTCGACCTCTTCCGGCGTCATGCCCGGCGCTTTCATGATGATCTTGACCTGCGTGCTCGAAACATCCGGAAAAGCGTCGATAGGCAAACCGCTCAAGGCATACCAGCCGGCAGCGACCAGCATCACGGTCGACATCAGCACAAAGAGGCGTTGCGCCAAAGAGAATTGAACCAGTCTGGCCAGCATCACTGCGCTTCTTTAGGGTTGATCCAAGCGCCTTTGAGTGCCACAACACCGCTGACAGCGACTTGCTCACCGGCTTTGACAGGCCCTTGAATTTGCACCCGCTGACCGGCCCTGGCGGCGACGTGCACCGCTCTGGCTTCAAAACCGTCAGCCGTGCGCACAAACACATAAGCTTGCTGGCCGTCATGCGCCACGGCGGACAGCGGGAGTTCCCACGCGGCCGTGGTCGGGGTGTTGGATGTCGCGGTGGGCAGGTCGACGGACAGCACCTCACCCGGACGCAGCCGGCTGGCTTTGCCCTGAACCAGCGCACGCAGGGTGACCATCTAGCTACCGGCATCCACCATGGCGCTGCGGCTCAAAATCTTCGCCGTCACGCTACGGCCCTGAACGTTCAGCTGGGTACCTGGCAACCAACGGGCACCCTCAGCCACCGGCACCTGAATCTCTAACCAAAGCGTACCGGTTTGCACCAAGTGCAGCAAAGCGGTGCTGGGGTCGACCCGTTGACCCGGTTTCACCGCCATGTCGGTGACCACGCCAGCCTGCGGCGCGGTCAAGAGCAAGCTGTCTTGCGGCTTGCCGGAGGCCAAAACCTTGTCGATGCTAGCGCTGGACATGCCCATCAGGCGCAAGGCGGCTTTGGCTTGCAGCAAGGCCGCATCGGCGTCCATCATGGCGGCTTGTGCTTCTTGGACACGGCGCTGGGCGATCAGTCCTTCCGCGTAAAGAGCTTGCTCCCGCTGGCTGGCCTGCGCCGTCAAACTGGTGCGCGTGCTGGCTTGCAGCAAGTGCAATTGCTGCTGACCAAACTCTGCACTGGCAATCCGAACCAAGGGCGTGCCGGCGCGAACTGAGTCATTGGTCTGGACCCACAGTTGCGAGACCATGCCGTTGACGGGCGAGCTGATGACTTGCGTCGCCGTCGGTGGAATAACCACCTGAGCCGGGTAACTGGTCTGCACCGAGTCGGCGTGGGCTTGATTTTGTGTTTGTTGTGTTTGTAACGGCACCGTCTGAATGCCCAAAGCCTGTACTTGCGTGCTGGCTACTGCAAACTTGGCTGGCCGGTCTGCTGACTGAGCCGTTGAGGACCATGCGCAAAGCACGGCCATGGCGCAAACGGTCAAGCGAACTTGAAACCATGAATGAAAAATGCGCATGACTGACCTCAGTGGATGACGTGAAACGGTACTTTTGCCGGCATGATTGTAGTAAATATATGTTTCGCGGACATGGCACTCAAAGGGCTTGTTCAGTCCATCGCCGTACCGAGGTCTTTTTAAACTTTCATCATTCGTACAATGAAAAAAACGACCGACCTTCTTCAGACATCACCCCGAAAGAAACTTACATGACAGCGCACTACACAGTTCACGGCAACGTGGCGGTCATCACGCTTGACAACCCGCCCGTCAACGGCCTGGGCA
>JABMMH010000113.1 GCA_013205645.1 Polaromonas sp.
CTTCAGCACCGCTCAATCGCTCAATGTTTTGATCGTAATAAGTCTTCAGGTCTTGCGCGTTAACCGCGATGGTCTTGCTGACAGCATCAGCGTCCAGCAACACGTACTCTATGCTGGCTTGCTCGGCCGCCCGGAAAAGAGGCTGGTTCGCTTGGTAAAACTGCTCCAAATCGGCATCGGTCGGCTTGAGTTTGGCGGCGTAGGTGGCTGGGTTGAAGCGGGCCAGTTGCAGTTCGCGTTTTTCAAAGTAAGCGTTCAATGCCGAGTCGGCCACGCCGGCTGACGAAAAACCGGTGGCCGTCACGCCCGTCATGACCTGCCGGGTCGACAGGTCAGCACGCACGCTGGCTTCAAACATATCGGGCGTCATGCCCTGTGCGCTGAGCAGCTGACGGTAGCGATCCATGTCGAGCGAGCCGTCCGGCTTGCGCAGCGCGGCAATTTGCGGGTTGCCCTGCAGTTCACGCGCCAGTCGCTGATCGCTGGTGGTCAACAAAGACTTGGCCGCTGCTGCCGCTAGCACGCGGTCGCGCACCATGCGTTCCAGCGTGGCGTAACGGGCCTCTGGGGAGTCCAGCAGTTTGACGTCAATGGTAGGCATCGCCGCACGAATTTGGTCCACTTCAACACGGTGCGCCGCATCCCATTCAGCCTGCGTGATATTTTGACCATCGACGCGGGCCACCGATCCACTGCTGTCGGATGTGCGGCTGTGATCGTTCATGCCGAGCAATACGAAAGACGGCACGATCAGAAGAAACAACAAGCCCATCGTGACCTTGGTGTGCTTGCGAATGAAATCAAACATCTAATAATTCCTGTGTGACAGCCCAAGGATTGCGTGCAGTCAAAGTACCGCGATGCGCCCAAAAGCCAATCTTCAATTATGCCTCTGACGCCAAGGCGCCGGGGACCACTAGCGCAGTGTCCCATCGACAGACTGTGTGGGTATGCCGCATTTGTTACGCTAACAAAATCAGGCGGCTGTCCTTCTCGCCCAAAGTAAGCCTGCAACCCGACAGAAAAGAGTGTTCCCCATCACTACCAAGCTTGAACTCATCGCTGACTACCTGTTGCAATACGGCATCAGTGTGGCGGGCGCCATCGCCACGCTGATTGCGGGCTATCTTCTCGCTGGCTGGCTCTGCCGTTTGGTCGATGGCGCCATGCGCAAGGCGAGCCGGATTGACCCCGTATTCCACTATTTGCCGGGGAAAATAGTCCGCGTCATGGTCTTGATTTTCACGCTGATTGCCGTCTTGAACCGGTTCGGCATCCAAACAACCAGCCTGATTGCGCTGCTCGGCGCGGCGGGTCTGGCCATTGGCTTGGCCTTGCAAGGCACGCTGAGCAATGTGGCTGCGGGGGTGATGATTTTGGTCTTTCGGCCATTCAAGATTGGCGACGCCGTGCAACTTGAAGGGCAGGTTTACATCATTGACGCGCTTGGTTTCTTCATCTGCAAGGGACATTTGCCGGAGGGCCCGATCGTCTTCATGCCCAATTCAAAAATATGGGGCCAGACCATCGTCAATCTGTCGGTGACAGACAAAGACATCCGCCGCATTGACGAGTCTTATGCCATTTCTTACGGTGACAACATCAACACCGCACTGGCTATTTTGGGCCAGATCGCAGCCAATGAACCCCGCATCCTGACCGACCCGGCACCGTTGATCAAGGTGACAAGCTTGGGCGACAACGCGGTCAACATTTTGTTTCGCGTCTGGACATCACGCGCAGACTGGTGGGACACCAAGCTGGACTTGGTGCAACGCTGCAAAGAAGGCTTGGAACAAGGCGGTTGCACGATTCCGTTTCCACAACGCGAGGTGCATGTCATTCATGAGACCGAGGTCAAAACCAGCGTTTGAGGTCGGCGTTAGCTCAGTTCTGCACTGACTGTGCGCTTAAGCGGCGCAAAAAAAGGGACTGACAACGCTGTCAGTCCCTTTTTTATGGGTGAAGTTGGTGGTGGGTGCTGACGGGCTCGAACCGCCGACCTACGCCGTGTAAGGGCGCTGCTCTACCAACTGAGCTAAGCACCCAACTTCTTAATTCGTCTGCTTCAGTTAAGTGCGTCTTTGAGGGCTTTGCCTGGACGGAACTTTGGAACTTTGGCTTCTTTGATTTTGATCTCATCGCCAGTGCGTGGATTGCGGCCTGTGCGGGCAGCGCGAACGCCAACTGCGAAAGTACCAAAACCAACCAAAGCCACGGCGTCGCCGGCTTTCAGGGTCTCGGTGATTGCGCCGATGGTGGCTTCCAGAGCGCGCGTGGCGGATGCTTTGGAAATGTCAGCTTGCTCGGCGATGTGTTCGATCAATTCAGTTTTGTTCACGGGTTGTCCTCGGTGATGTCAAAAAATAATCTGGCTTGAAGCTATGACGCTTCTGCCAGATACCCCCTTAATCGCTGAAAGCAGAATAAGCGGGAACGGGTTGGGTGCGACAAGCGCCATGAGCTGCTTGAAGCGGAAATGATAAGACGCCCTTCGAGGGCGCCAGCACCGTCACAATAATAGTCGCAACGCCTCATATGCTCTATTTAGCATGTGAGGGACGAATTCTAGACTGTTTTACAAGTGCCTCAGACGGCAGCGGCAATCGCCTTGCCAACATCTGCCGTGCCGGCCGTGCCGCCGAGGTCGGGTGTGCGTGGTGCGCCGCTGCCGGGTGCCAGCGTCTTTTCAATGGCGCTGAGAATCGCGTCGTGCGCTTCTTTGTGGCCGAGAAATTCCAGCATCATGGCACCACACCAGATCTGGCCAATCGGATTCGCCAAATTGCGGCCAGCGATGTCGGGCGCCGATCCGTGCACCGGCTCAAACAAGGACGGGAACTTACGCTCCGGGTTCAAGTTAGCACTGGGCGCAATGGCGATGGTGCCCGTGCAAGCAGGACCCAGGTCACTCAAGATATCGCCGAACAAGTTGCTGGCCACGACCACGTCAAAAAAGTCTGGACGCTGCACAAAGTGCGCGGTCAAGATGTCGATGTGGAACTTGTCCAAGCGCAGGTCTGGGTAGCCTTTGGCCATGGCTTCAACGCGCTCATCCCAATAAGGCATGGAGATCGAAATACCGTTCGACTTGGTGGCGCTGGTCAGGTGCTTTTTAGGGCGCGACTGGGCCAGATCAAACGCGAACTTGAGCACGCGGTCCACCCCGATGCGCGTGAACACGGACTCTTGCAAAACAAACTCGCGCTCGGTGCCCGGAAAGGCCCGACCACCAATGCTGGAGTACTCACCTTCGGTGTTTTCGCGGACGATGTAAAAGTCGATTTCGCCAGGTGCGCGCGCGCTGCCGTCACGCCGCACCACCGGGGCGATGATGCCAGGCATCAAGCGTGCTGGGCGCAGGTTGATGTACTGGTCAAACTCGCGCCTGAAGAGCAGCAAGGAACCCCACAAAGACACGTGATCGGCGATTTTTTCAGGCCAACCGACAGCGCCGAAATAAATCGCGTCATGGCCGCCAACCAAGTCTTTCCAGTTGTCCGGCATCATCTGGCCGTGCTTCTCGTAGTAGTCCCAGCTGGCGAAATCAAAGTGGTCAAACTGCAGGTCAATGCCGAACTTTGTCGCGGCGGCTTCCAGCACGCGAACGCCTTCAGGGATGGTTTCTTTGCCGATGCCGTCGCCGGCGATCACAGCGATTCTTTTTTTACCGATATTCGTAGCCATGGTGTGTCCTTGCGTTAAAAATTAGTCAGGGTTTGAAAAAATGGAAGGCCTCTTCGAGCAGCTGCTCGGGCGCTTCTTCAGCGATGTAATGGCCGCAGGGCAAACCCCGACCCGAGACGTCTTGAGCGCGTTCCGACCAAAGACCCAAGATGTCAAAGCACTTGCCGACAACACCCTGCTCGCCCCACAAGACGCGCAGCGGTTGCGTGAGCTTGAGGCCGGCAGCCACGTCGGCGCGGTCATGCACCAAGTCGATGCTGGCCGAGGCCCGGTAATCTTCGCAGAGGCTCATGGCCGTGCCCGGAATCTGCGCACAACGCTCGTATTCAGCCAGCGCTTCCGGCGCAAAAGCGGCCAGCCCAGCATGGCGTTTGCCCATCACGCTGCGCAGATAGCGAACCGGGTCAGACTCGATCAAAGCCTCTGGCAGGGGTGGTGGCTGGATCAGAAAAAACCAGTGCCAATATGCCCGCGCAAAGGCGTCCGACGTGTTGTTGTACATGCCCAGCGTGGGCGCGATGTCGAGCAACATCAAGCGCTCTACGCTGCCTGCATGGTCTTGCGCCAGCCGGTGGGCCACGCGCGCGCCGCGATCGTGGGCCAAGACCTGAAAGCGCTCAAAACCATAGTGGCGCATCACGGCCACGGCGTCTTGCGCCATGGCGCGCTTGGCATAAGGCGTGTGCTCGGCGTCGCTAGCCACGCGGGCAGAGTCGCCGTAACCGCGCAAGTCCATCATCACCACCGTGAACGACTGGCTCAACGCGCCCGCCACACGGTGCCACATGGCCTGCGTTTGCGGATGGCCATGCAACAGCAGCAAAGGCGCGCCACGGCCGCCCATGCTCGTACGCAAGCTGCCTGCCGGGCCGGCCACGTCGATCGTTTTAAAACCGTCAAAGAGCACAGGAATGTCCTTGTTGTTTGGAATTCTCTGCCGACCTCACATGAAACTCGGCAAGCTGTATTTTGGAGCACTATCAACGCTTATTCAAGCAATAATCAAGCAATCGATTATTTCTTTTAAAGCATTAATCAACAACCTTGACGAACAAAACATGGACCGCAGTGATTTGAAGTTAGTGCTCGCCGTGCGCGAGCAGGGCAGCTTGGCTGGTGCCGCGCTGAGTCTGGACGTGGCGCCGCCCGTCGTGACCAAGCGCTTGGCCGCGCTGGAAGCCCGCCTCGGCCAGAAGCTGTTTCAACGCACCACGCGGCGCGTGAGTGCGACCGCTGAAGGCGAAACCTTGTGCGAACGCGCCATTGTGTTGTTACAAGGCTTTGAAGCCCTGGAAGCGGAACTGCAAGAACGCAAGGCCGAACCCACCGGCTTGATCCGTCTTGCCGCGACCTTCGGCTTTGGCCGCTTGTGGCTGGGGCCGGCGTTGGCCAGCTTTCAGGCGCAATACCCGCGCATCGAAATTCAATTGCAGCTCACAGAACAATTGCCCGACTTGGCGGCCGACGGTTATGACGGCGCCATCTGGCTGTGGTCAGTCGACAGCCGGCAAGCCGCGCAATGGGTCTCGCGGCGGCTGGCGCGCAACCAGCGCGTGCTGGTCGCCGCGCCGGCTTATCTGAAGCAACACGAGCTGCCCGCCAACCCGGAAGCACTGACAGACCACGCCTGCTTGATCGTCCGTGAAAACGGCAACGCAGCCGGTCAACGCTTTGACATTTGGACTTTGCAAAAGGCGCGCGCCAAGCTGCCGATTCGGGTTCGCGTCAGCGGCCCGCTCTCCAGTAACTCTGGCGAATTGGTCCGCGACTGGTGCACGGCCGGACACGGCATCATGCTGCGCAGTTTGTGGGACATTGCGCCGCAATTGGCCACCGGTGAGTTGGTCCGCGTGCTGCCCGCCTACGCCATGCCGGACGCCGACATCCATTGGCTGGCGCCTTACCGAGCGGAGCCGCCAAGGCGGATTCGGCTGCTGATTGATTTCTTGGTGACGCAGTTTGCGGCTGCACCTTGGGAGACTAAGCTGTCGCCTTCGGTACAGGCGACGAGCGCACCACCAAACTAACGCCCAGCGCCGTCAGCGCCGTACCGACGATGGTGGCGGCGGTGATGTGCTCGCCAAACAAGGCCCAAGCCATCAAGGCCGTGGTCGGCGGCACCAGGTAAAACAAGCTGGTCACCTTCATAGCGGCACCGCGCTGCAGCAGCAAATACAACAAAGAGCTACCGCCCAAGGTCAGCACCAGCACCGACCAAGCCATTGCCCCGACGAACGACGCATTCCAGTTGATGGCTTCGGTTTCAAACAACATCAGCGGCAGCGTGACCAGCAGCGCAGCCAGCAGTTGAATCACGCTGGCGGTGCGCACATCGTTGGCTTTCACAAACTGCTTTTGGTACAAAGTACCGGCCGTGATGCTCAGCAAAGCAAACACGGCTGCGGCCATCGTGAAGCCACTCACCTCCACGCCAACCCCCAGCTTGCGCCAAACCACCAACAGCAAGCCGGCCAAGCCGAGCGTCAGGCCCAGCCATTGCCGGCGACTGATCTGCAGGCCCGCCCACTGTGAAATCCACACCGCGGTGATCACCGGTTGCAGCCCAACGATCAAGGCCACCAAGCCAGAGCCCATGCCGGCTTTCACAGCGACCCAGACACCGCCCAAGTAACCGGCATGCATCAACAAACCGGTCACGGCGAGGTGACCCCACTGGCGCCTACAAGTCGGCCAAGCGGCACGCGATAGCTGAATCCAGAGCAAAAAACAAAGAATGGAAAGAACATACCGCATGACCAAAAAGGTCAATGGCGGTGCATAGGGCAGCCCGAACTTAGCGACGATGAAGCCGGTGCTCCAGATCAGCACAAAGACCACCGGCATGGCGCGCAGCCACACGCTGGTGGTCGAGTTGACGCCGCTCATTTAGCCCGAGCGCGAATTTCCGGAATGGCTTTTTTCAGGTAATAAACCATCGACCAAACTGTCAGCACGGCAGACAGCCAAATCAACCACGTGCCCCACAGATGCGTGTCGACGGTGCCGAACAAGGTGCCGTGGTAGAGCAAGAACGGGATGGCCGTCATCTGGACCACGGTTTTGAGCTTGCCAATCATGTGCACGGCCACGCTTTTGGTCGCGCCAATCGTGGCCATCCATTCACGCAAGGCCGAAATCGCAATTTCGCGGCCAATGATGATCAGCGCAACGAACACATCCGCGCGCTGCAAATGCACCAGCACCAGCAAAGAGGCGCAGACCAAAAATTTGTCGGCCACCGGGTCTAGGAACGCGCCGAACGAAGACATCTGGTTCAGCTTGCGCGCCAAAAAGCCGTCCAACCAGTCGGTGGCGGCGAAGACGACAAACATCACGGTGGCGATCAGGTTCTGATTGGCCGGGGAAATATCGAGGTAAAAAATACCCACAATCAACGGAATCGCCACGATGCGAGTCCAGGTCATAAGCGTGGGTATGGTTAAAAACATGAGCGGATTTTGGCACGAGCGGCGCTGAAATTTGAGAGGATCAATGCAAGGCCCGATAAATTTCCTCGGACAACTCCTTCGAAATGCCTTCCACCGTCGCAATATCTTCCGCGCTGGCCGAAGTCACACCGCGAATCCCGCCGAAGCGCTGCAACAAACTCGCGCGTTTTTTAGGGCCGATGCCGGCGATGTCTTCCAGTTTGCTGCCACCGACCAGCACCTTGGCCCGCCGTGCCCGCATGCCGGTGATGGCAAAGCGATGCGCCTCGTCGCGAATCTGCGCGATCAGCATCAAGGCGGCTGAATCTTTGCCGAGGTAAACCTTCTCGCGGCCATCGGCAAAGACCAGTTCTTCCAGACCAACTTTGCGGCCTTCGCCTTTTTCCACGCCGGCGATCAGGCCCAAGTCGAGGCCTAATTCTTCAAACACTTCGCGCGCCATCGAGACTTGGCCTTTGCCGCCGTCGATCAGCACCAGATCAGGCAGTTTGGCTTCGTTGTTGCGCGCGGCCTCGGCCAACTTGGTGTAACGGCGCAAGAGCACTTGGCGCATGGCGGCGTAGTCGTCGCCCGGCGTGATGCCGTCGATGTTGTAGCGCCGGTATTCAGCGCTTTGCATCTTGTGGTCGTGGAACACCACGCACGACGCTTGCGTCGCCTCGCCCGCCGTGTGCGAGACGTCAAAGCACTCAATGCGCAGCACATCAAGTTTGTCCGTCGGCAGGTCAAGCGCCTCCGCCAGCGCCAGCGTACGCGCCTGTTGCGAGCCCTGCTCGGCCAACAACCGGGCCAGCTGCAAGTCGGCATTTTTCTGCGCCATCTCAAGCCAGATGCGGCGTTGCTCGCGCGGCTGATGGATGGCGCTGATGCGCACACCCGTCTGCGCCGACAGCGCCCGGATCAGGTCTTTGTCGACCGGCGCGCAGCAGACCAAAGTCGGCGGCACCAGCACGTCAATGTAGTGCTGGGCGATGAAGGCTTCGAGGATCAGGGACTCGACCGACTTCGGCGCTTTCACCTTGACTGGCTTCAGGGCTGTAGAGGGCGCTGCTTCGGTGATGGCTTCAGTTGTTGTTTCAGCTGTTGCTTGCGTTGTTGCTTCCGCTTCCGGCAACTCGACATCCAACGCCGCGATGTCAGTGGCGTCTTGCACATGGCTGGGGAAGTACGGCCGGTCACCCAAGTGACGGCCGCCTCGCACCATCGCCAGGTTGACGCAGGCTTTGCCGCCGTGCACTTTGACGGCCAAAATATCAACGTCTTTGTCGCCGCCTGTTTCCATCGCCTGCTGGTGCAGGATGTTCGACAGCGCCGAGATCTGGTTGCGCAACTCAGCGGCTTGCTCAAACTCAAGCAGTTCGGCGTGGTGCTGCATTTTTCGCTCTAAATCGGTAACGATGTCCTGCGTCTGACCGCGCAAAAAACGCGCAGCATTGGCGGTGTCTAAAGCGTACTGCTCAGCGCTGATGTGCCCCACGCAAGGTGCCGTGCAACGCTTGATCTGGTACAGCAGACAAGGCCGGGTGCGGTTGTTGAATACCGTGTCCTCACAGGTGCGCAAGCGGAAGACTTTTTGCAGCAGCAAGATGCTTTCCTTCACCGCCCAAGCGCTCGGGTAGGGACCAAAGTAATGGTGCTTTTTTTCAATCGCGCCGCGGTAGTAAGCCATGCGCGGGAAGGCTGTAGCGGGGAGCTGTGCCACGTTTTTTTCCGTGGCTCGTTCCGGAATTTGCGCCGCCGTGAGCTTCAGGTACGGATAGCTTTTATCGTCACGAAACAGGATGTTGAAGCGCGGGTGCAGCGTCTTGATCAGGTTGTTTTCAAGCAGCAACGCCTCGGCCTCAGAGCGCACAACCGTGGTTTCCATGCGGACGATGCGCGTGACCATCAGCCCAATGCGGGTGCCGCCATGGTTTTTCTGGAAATAACTGGTGACGCGCTTTTTCAGGTTGCGCGCCTTGCCCACGTACAACACGCCACCGTCCGCGTCAAAGTAACGGTAGACGCCGGGCATGGCGGGCAGTGCAGCCACTTCGCTGAGCAGTTGGGGGTCAAATTCGTGAGGCTGGGTCATGGTGTGGGAACAGGCAGTCATTTTGCGGCGATGCTGTCGTATTGTGGACAATCCTTGCATGAATCGCCATCGCCAATGGGACATTTTTTGCAAAGTCATCGACAACTTTGGGGACATTGGCGTCTGCTGGCGACTCAGTACCGACTTGGCCGCGCGCGGTGAGCAGGTGCGCTTGTGGATTGACGACGCCTCAGCGCTGAGCTGGATGGCGCCGGCGGGCGCGGTGGGTGTCGAGGTGCTGCCGTGGAGCAAGTCCATTGATTCCACCACAGTCGTCGCCCGCCTCGCCAAGCAGCCCGGCGACGTGCTGGTAGAAGCCTTTGGCTGCGACATTCCGCGTGAATTTCTGGCGCTCTGGGTGGTCCAACCGGCGCAGAGTCAGTCAGCGCGTTGCTGGTTGAATCTCGAATATCTGTCGGCTGAAAGCTATGTCGAACGCTGCCACGCCATGCCGTCGCTGGTCAGCCACGGGCCGGCCGCGGGCTGGACCAAATGGTTTTTTTACCCCGGCTTCACGCCCCAAACCGGCGGCTTGCTGCGTGAGCCTGGGCTGCTCCAGCGCATGACTTCTTTTCAATTGGAAAACGAGCAACTCCGTGACCCAACTCGACTGCGGGTGTCACTGTTTTGTTACGAACCGTCGGCCCTCGCCGCACTGCTGGCCGAATGGTCGCGCCACGGCTTAGCTGGTCAACCGGTCGAATTGCTGGTGACAGCGGGCCGCACCGCGCATGCGGTCAAGGCGGTGTTGAACCAATGGAAATCAGACTCAGAGACGCTCCACATCACTTGGCTGCCATGGCTGAGCCAGGCCGAATTTGACCGCATGCTTTGGGATTGCGACTTGAACTTCGTGCGCGGTGAAGACTCGGTGCTGCGCGCCCTGTGGGCTGGCAAACCCTGGGTCTGGAGCATTTACCCACAGGACGACGGCGCGCACCTCCCAAAACTAGAGGCTTTTTTGCAGCAGTTGAACGTACCGAACTCACTCAAAGCCTTTCACCGCGCATGGAACACGGACGGTGAAAAGCTGGTTGCCCCCAGCGCCGCTGACCTGGCTGACTGGCGCCATCACGCTACGGCCGCGCGGACGGCGCTGCTCGAGCAAGAAGACATGACAAGTCGTCTGCTTCAGTTTGTGGTTAAAAACCGCTAAAATCAGAGGCTTTTGGGGAATTAGCGGTCTGGTCATCCAGCTACTTCGCACCCCGCTAACTTGCCGCATCACGCCAGCACCAACCTGCTCCGGCTGTGGCCTTACCTTCACATTCTTATGAAAATCGCTCAAGAAATCCGCGCCGGCAACGTCATCATGCA